>NZ_WMBF01000237.1:0-9572 GCF_019400875.1 Streptomyces anatolicus
CCCCGGTGGTCTACCACTGGAGCGAGCTGCGGTACGGCACGGTGGGCGACGGCACCAAGCCCGAGATGCGGCTCGGCGAGAGCAGCTGGGTGTGGCAGCGCCAGGGCCTGAAGGTCGCCGACCGGCGGTACGCGCACGGTGTGACCGTGCACGGCAGGTCCTCCGTGACGATCGATCTGAACCGCAGCTGCACGTCGTATGACGCGCTCGTCGGTGTCGACGACATGACGATGGGGCTCGGCAAGGTGCGCTTCTCCGTCTACGCGGACGGGGCGCGGCTGTGGCAGTCACCGCTGATGGAGGGCGGCGACCCGGCGCTGCCCGTGCAGGTGAACCTCACCGGCCGCAAGACGATCCGGCTCGTGGTCGAACCGCACACGCCCTTCTCCTCGGCGGCGCTGGCGGACTGGGCCCAGTCGCGGATGCGCTGCCTCTAGCAGCGGACCCGGACTAGGGCGATTCCGGCGGGGTGGGGTCGGCCAAGGGCTCGGTCAGCTCCGTGAGCAGTTCGTCGGGCGTCAGGGCGCTGCCCGCGGCGTGCGCCCTCTCGTACTCCGTCGCGGTGAGGACGCTCCTGGCGGCGGCCGCGGCCCGGTCGGTGGCGGTCACCTCGGGACGGGGGCGCGGATGGCCGCCCCGAAGCCGCGTGCCCGCCGCCAGCAGGCGCACCGCGCGCGCGTGGTCGCCGAGGTCGCCGAGGAACACGGCGCCGGTGTCCACCACGGACGCGACGATCACCTCGGAGCACCGCTCGTCGACGGCCTCGCGCAGCGCCTCGGCCAGCTCGGGCAGGGCCGCCGCCGGGCCCGACTCGGCGGCGGTGACCCGGGCCTCGGTGATGCGCGCGGCCACGCTGAACTGCGGTGGTGGTGTGCCGTACGTCGACTCGCTGCGGGCGTCCGTGCACATCCTGCGGGCCGTGACCGCATCACCGTCCTCCAACGCCATCAGCGCGCGCAACAGCCGTACGTACGCCCTTGAGTCGGTGACGCCGTAGCGGTCGGCGGCGGTGCTCGCCTCGTCGAGGGTCTTCACCGCCGCCTCCCGGTCGCCCTCGCGGTAGGAGATCTCGGCGAGCCGCGCCATGAGGAACGGCGTCTCCGCGTACGCCCCCACCTCGTAGGCGAGGCGGAGGCCTTCCTCGTAGGCCGCGCGGGCCTCCTTGTGGCGGCTGCGGGCCATCGCGGCCTCGCCCGCGGCGCTGCTCACCTGGGCCCGCATCCACCGGTCGCCCACGCGTCCGCTCAGCGCGCGCAGCTCGGCCAGGTCCTCGTCGACGCCCGAGAGGTTGCCGTTCGTGTCGATGGCCATGTGCGCGCGGAACATGAGGATGATGCACAGCTCCCAGTCCCCGCCGTACCGACGGCAGTTCTCCACCGTCTGGTCCACGGCGGGGCGGGTGTGGTCGATCGTGCCGCCGGTGAAGAAGATCGTGAACGGCCAGATCAGCCCGGGGAACCGGGCGGCCTCGGGGCCGGGTCGCGCGAAGACGGCACGCACCCGCTCGACGTACTCGTTCTCCGTCCAGCCCTCCTGGGCCGGTGTGGCGTCCGCGGGACGGGTGTCCGACACCAGGAAGAGGTGCAGCAGCCGCAGCTCCATCCACGGCCAGTAGAGCGGGTCGTCCTCGTCGGGCAGGTCCCAGGGGCCCCGCGAGGCGGAGACCGGGGCCAGTCCGAGGACGCGGCTCATCCACTCGCAGCCCTCGCGGCGGAAGTTGCGCAGCCACCAGAACCAGCCGGTGTGCACGGCCAGGGCGATCGCCGTCGGCGTGTCACGGGTCTCGATGGAGTGCTGGAGGGCCGCCCGGATGTTGTCGAGCTCCGTCTCCAGGCGTCTGATCCACGGCAGTTGCTCGGCGGTGCGGAGTAGGGGCTCGGCCCGCTCGACCAGCGCGCGGAAGTACGCGCTGTGGCGTCGGGCGGCGGCCGCGAGCAGGTCGGGGGTCTCGGCGGCGCGCTCGGCGGCGTACTCGTGGATGGTCTCCAGGAGGCGGTAGCGCATGCCGCCGTCCTCGGGTCCGGCGCTCGGGACGGCCACGATCAGGGACTTGTCGACCAGGGCGCCGATCAGCTCCGTGGCGGGACCGGTGCAGATCGCCTCGGCGGCGGGCAGGTCCCAGCTGCCGGCGAAGACGGACACCTCGCGCAGCACCGTCCGCTCGGCCTCGCCGAGCAGGTCCCAGGACCAGTCGACGACGGCGCGCAGGGTCTGCTGGCGGGGCAGGGCCGTGCGGCTGCCGCTGGTCAGGAGGCGGAAGCGGTCGTCGAGCCGGTCGGCGATCTGGCGCGGGGCGAGCAACCGCAGGCGGGCGGCGGCCAGTTCGATGGCGAGCGGCAGGCCGTCGAGGCGGCGGCAGATCTCGGCGACGGCCCCGGCGTCCTCCGCCGGGTCGAAGCCGGGCCGCACCGCCGTGGCCCGCTCGGCGAACAGGCGGTACGCCGGGTCGGGCGGCAGCGGCTCCACGGGGCGCACGGATTCGCCCGGCACTCCCAGGGGCTCGCGGCTGGTGGCGAGGATGGTGAGGCCCGGGCAGTGCGTGAGGAGCCGTTCGGCGAGCGCGGCGGCGGCGTCGATCACATGTTCACAATTGTCAAGGATCAGGAGCAGTGCGCGCGGGGCGCAGTACTCGACGAGCAGGGCGAGCGGGTCGTCCTGCGGCGCGGTCAGTTCGCTGGTCATCAGCACGGTCTCGCGCAGGCCGAGCGCGCTGACGACAGCGCCCGGCACCGCCTCGGGGTGGTCGAGCGGGGCCAGCTCGGCCAGCCATGCCCTCGGATGCCCGGCGGCGGCTTCCTCGGCGAGGCGGGTCTTTCCGGAGCCGCCCGGTCCGGTAAGGGTGACGAGGCGGGCCCTGTGCAGATCCGAACGGATGGCGGCCAGCTCGGGTTCCCGCCCGACGAAAGAGGTCAAACGGTTGCGGATGTTCCCCTTCCGCTCGGGCTTCCGGTCCGCCGGGGCGCGGTTCCGGCCGCCGCTCCGGTCGGCTTCCTGGTCGGCTCCCCGAGCGCCGTCCTGCTCGGCTCCCCGAGCGCCGTCCTGCTCGGCTCCCCGAACGCCGTCCTGGCCGGCTCCACGCTCGGGCCGCCGGTCGGCGGGGGCAAGCAACTCCTCGTGCAGCGCGCGCAGTTCCGCCCCGGGATCGGCGCCGAGCCCCTCCGCGAGGGCGCGGCGCGCGTCCTCATAGGCGGCGAGCGCGTCGGCGCCGCGTCCGGCGTCGCGCAGGGCGCGGATCAGGAGGGCGCGCGCCGTCTCGTCGTACGGCTGTCCGACGATCAGTTCCCGCAGTTCCGGTACGACATCGGGGGCGCGGCCCAGCAGCAGGTCCGCCTCGATCCGCGCGCGGAGCACCTCGGCGCGCTGGGCCTCGGGGCGCGCGGCGGCGGTCCGGTCGGGCAGGTCGGCGAGGGCGGGGCCGCGCCACAGGGCGAGGGCGTCGCGCAGGGCGCGGGCGGCGAGGGCCGGGTCGCCGTCGTCCAGGGCCGCCCTGCCCTCCCGCGCGAGACGTTCGAAGCGGTGCAGGTCGACGTCGTCCGGGGCGACGGCGAGGCGGTAGCCCCCGGGGGCCGAGGCGACGGCCTCCTTGCCGAGGACGCGGCGCACTCGGCCGACGAGGGCCTGGAGGGCGGCCGGGGCGTCGGCCGGCGGGTCGTCGGCCCAGACCTCGTCGATGAGGGCGCCGACGGTGACCGTGCGGTTCGCGTGCAGCGCCAGGGCGGCGAGCAGGGCGCGCAGCCGCCGGCCCCCGACGGGCAGAGGGGCGCCTTGTTCGTCGTACGCCTCGGTGGCGCCCAGAATTCCGTACCGCACCGGGTCATTCTCCCTGGCACGAACCCGAGAAGCGCGCGCTTTACGGGCGAGGGCCCTGTCGGGACCGAAGAGTGAGGCCCTGTCGGGACCGAAGAGCCGGGACCGGCCGGGACCAGAGAGCCAGGGCCGGTCGGGACCAGGGAGCCGGGACCGGCCGGGACTAGCGCCCCGCTCCCAGCGCGCCCCTCTGGGGAACCACGCTCCCCGTAGGGACGGCCCTCTGCCGTGCCGGGGTGCCCGTCCAGCACGTCCCTCTGCGCGACAGCAGCCTGCGCAGCCACACTTCCGTGGAGACCAGGTCGGCCAGGCCGTCCAGCGGAAGCGGCTCCCCCTCCGCGGCCTGGCGCAGCGCCTTGCGGACCACGCGGGCCTCGACGAGGCCCGCCTGGGCGAGCAGCGGGGTGTCGAAGAGGGCGACCAGCTCGTCCACCGCCACGCGCAGACCGGTGCGGGCGGCGGCCGCGTCCGACGCGTGGGAGGGGGCGCCCCAGCCGGGCGGCAGATCGGCGACCCCGGCACCCTCCAGAACCGTGCGCAGGATCGCCGCCCGCGCCCCCGGCTGGACGCGCAGCGCCTCGGGAAGCGCCCGGCACGCGCGGACGACCTGGTTGTCCAGGAAGGGCGCGTGCAGGCGCTGGAAGCGGACCTCGGCGGCCTGCTCCAGGATGCGCAGGTCCGCGGCGTGCCGGGCGAGGGCCATCCGCGCGCGGAACTCGCCGGGGCGCTGGCCGGGGCCGCCGGGGCGTGTCGTCAGGTCGGTCAGCCGAACCGATACTTCAGCGAGCGCCTCACCGGTCAGCCAGCGCGCGGCGGGTCCTGGTCTGGCCCAGGCGAGGGCGGCGAGCGACGCCCCCACCGCTCCGCCCGGTTCGTCGAAGCGGCGGTGCAGCAGCCGGTCGGCGAGCGATTCGACGCCGGCGCGGTGCGTCATGCGGGCCAGCTTGCGGGCGGCGCCGTACACGCGCGCGGGGACAAGCACCGAGCCGTCGGCCTTCGCAAGCGCGGCGACCGGGCGCACCAGATGGCGGCGCTTGCGGTCCATCAGGAGGTCGGCGAGCCGGGCCGGGTGGGCGTCGAGGACCTGCCGCGCCCCATGGCCCGTGAAGTGGTCGGCGCTGCCTGAGGAGAGCCGGGCGCGGTGGCGCTGGGCGGTCACCAGGGTGCTGCTCGGTTCGTCGGTCAGGGGCCCTTCCAGGTCGGCGTAGGGCAGGGCGTCCTCGCCCCCGGCGACGACCACGTGGTGCAGGCGCGGGTTGGCGGCGATGGCACCGGCCCGTTCCAGCTCCGCCTCGCGGCCGTTGACGGCGAGGTCGTTGAAGGTGACGGCGAGCAGGCGCTCCCCGGCGCCCGTGCCGTGGCCGAGGACCGTGCCGGGCATGCCGGGCAGACCGGCAGCAAGGAGAGCGAGGGTTCCCGACGCGGGCCCTCCGGAGAGGTCCGCTCCGATGCCGGGCACCGGCATGCCGCGCGCCGCGCGCCGCTCGGCGGGCCCCATGCCGGGGACCGGGCCCGGGTCGATGTCCGTGCCGGGGACGTGACGCGGGGCGGTGAGGCGGGCACGTACGGCCTCCACGAGGGCGTCACGGACGCCGTCCACCGCGCTCGCCGCGTCGGCGGAGGGCGCGGCGACGGCGAGCGAGGCGACCGGTTCGTACCCGGCGATCTCCCGTGCGCCCGCGCGCAGGATCAGCGCATGTCCCGGGGGCACGCGCCGCACGCCCTGGTAGGGCGTCGAGTCGTGCAGCGCCTCGGGGACGTCGGGGGCGGCGAGCAGCGCCGCGAGGTGGCCGATGTCCAGGTGGGCCTCGATGAGGTCGGCCAGCGGCAGTGCGGCGGTCGCGTAGGCCGTACCGCCCGCCCAGGGGGTGTGGAAGACGGGGCGGGCGCCCGCGAGGTCTCCGGCGATCATGACGCGGCGGCCGACCTGGACGACCGCCGTGTAACTGCCGGACCAGGCGGTGAGATGGCGCAGCGCGCCGCCGCGTGCGGCGAACAGGCCCACCCGCAGCTGCTCGTCGGAGGCCCCGCAGGTGCCGAGCACGGCGATGCGCGTCTGCTCGTCGACCTTGACCGTCCGCACCTCGTCGGGCCGCCAGTCGCCGACCGCCCAGAGCGGATCGGGGTCGCCCCACAGGAGTTGGGAGCCCACGGGGTGGACGGATTCGCCGTCGTCGCCGGTGGCCCCGGCCGAGCCCACCGCCGAGGGCCGCGCGGCGGTACTGCTCCACCCCACCAACCACCGCATCACTGCCTCCACAGGCTGTGGACGACCGTCGGCGAGGCGCCGAGAGGCACGGCCGACCAGTGCACCGAAGGACTGGTGTCCCATGCTGCCACGAAGGAGGCGCACGGGAGGGGCCGCGGGGCCGCCTGTGCGGCGGTACGTCCACCCGGGAGGGCGGTGAATCCACCCCGGAGGGGCGGTAGTTGAAGGGCGGAGGATGCCCCTCTCCTTGCGCTCGTTTCAAGTACGCCAGGGCACGCGCGTGGCGCCCGGCTCGCGAGGGGGCCAGGGAATGGGCGAAATGCCCGTTCCTTCCCATGGGTTGTTTTCGGCCAAATCGGCCTGGGATGAGCCCAGGGCGTATCCGTTCGAAGGCAACGCACAGCCCGGGAGGCGGTGTTCGCCTCCCGGACCGGTCCGCCGCCCGCGGGGATGGAGGCGGCGGTGTCCCCCAGCCCACTGACTCCAGCGCAGCGGGCCGACCCACGCACCCTCAAGGGAAGCGGCCGCGCCATGGCCGCAGAAGAGCGCACACACAGGCGCACGGCCACACGCCGGGAGCACGCTCCGGGGTCCGCCGCACTTCCGTACGGACAACAATCTCGCCATACGGAACTAGGCCTCTTAACGCTTGGGATGCGGCGAACTACGCTGTGTGTGCTGATGTTTTCGCGGAGGCATATACCTGGAGGATCGGCCAAACGCTCTTGCGGCCGCTGATCCGGCCACGCCGTCCGGGGGAACGCAGCACGAATGCCGTGCGGTCGAGCACCGCCCGGCAGCCGTCTGTGTCGAGGGGTGGCGCATGTCCAGGGAGCAACGCGGGCCGAACGAAAAACTCGGCACCGTTCTCGCCCTCGCGGGAATCAGCAACGCGGGACTCGCACGCCGGGTCAATGACCTCGGCGCACAACGCGGGTTGACGCTTCGGTACGACAAGACATCGGTGGCCCGCTGGGTCTCCAAGGGCATGGTGCCCCAGGGCGCCGCGCCCCATCTGATCGCTGCGGCCATCGGCCAGAAGCTCGGCCGCCCGGTGCCGCTGCACGAGATCGGCCTCGCGGACGCCGACCCGGCGCCGGAGGTCGGCCTCGCCTTCCCCCGTGACGTGGGGGCGGCCGTGAAGTCCGCCACCGAGCTGTACCGCCTCGATCTGGCGGGCCGGCGCGCCGGCGGCGGCATCTGGCAGTCCCTCGCGGGCTCCTTCGCGGTCAGCGCGTACGCGACACCCGCCTCCCGCTGGCTGATAACCCCGGCCGACAGCTCCGTGGCCCGCGACGCCTCGCACGACGTGCCGCGCGACGTGGCGCACCCCGACGACGGCGGCGCGCCGATGAAGGTCGGCCACAGCGACGTACTGAAGCTGCGGGAGGCCGCGGAGGACGCACGGCGCTGGGACTCCAAGTACGGCGGCGGCGACTGGCGTTCCTCCATGGTCCCGGAGTGCCTGCGGGTCGAGGCGGCGCCGCTGCTGCTCGGCTCGTACTCCGACGAAGTGGGCCGCGCCCTGTTCGGTGCCTCCGCCGAGTTGACCCGCCTCGCCGGATGGATGGCCTTCGACACCGGCCAGCAGGAGGCCGCCCAGCGCTACTACATCCAGGCGCTGCGGCTCGCCCGCGCGGCGGCCGACGTGCCCTTAGGGGGGTACGTCCTCGCCTCCATGTCCCTCCAGGCGACCTACCGCGGCTTTGGTGACGAGGGCGTCGACCTCGCGCAGGCCGCCCTGGAACGCAACCGCGGGCTCGCCACGGCCCGCACCATGAGCTTCTTCCGCCTCGTCGAGGCGCGGGCACACGCGCGTGCCCATGACGCGCAGGCCGCGGGGGCGGCGCTGCGGGCCGCGGAGGGCTGGCTCGAGCGGGCCCGCGACGGCGACCACGACCCCTCCTGGCTCGGCTTCTACTCCTACGACCGCTTCGCCGCGGACGCCGCCGAGTGCTACCGCGACCTCAAGGCGCCCCGGCAGGTGCGGCGCTTCACCGAACAGGCGCTGTCCCGCCCCACCGAGGAGTTCGTGCGCTCGCACGGTCTGCGCCTGGTCGTCTCGGCCGTCGCCGAGCTGGAGTCCGGCAACCTCGACGCGGCGTGCGAGCAGGGCACGCGCGCGCTGGAGGTCGCCGGGCGCATCTCCTCCGCACGGACCACGGAGTACGTGCGGGACCTCCTGCACCGCCTGGAGCCCTACGGGGACGAGCCCCGGGTGGTGGAGCTGCGGGAACGCGCACGGCCGCTGCTTATGGCTCCCGCGTAGCGCTCGATCACACACCCACCCGGAGTTTGAAGGCGTTGTCAGTGGCGCAGGGCAGTATCTGTGGTGGGAGGTGAGGCGCGGTGAAGAAGGTCGCGTACGACTGCGACGTGCTGGTGATCGGCGGCGGCATCGTCGGTCTGGCGACGGCGTACGCCCTCACGCGCGCCGCTCCCGGCACCAGCGTCACGGTCCTGGAGAAGGAGCCCGGCCCCGCCCGCCACCAGACGGGCCGCAACAGCGGTGTGATCCACAGCGGGATCTACTACCCACCGGGCTCCCTGAAGGCGAGGTTCGCGGTCCGCGGCGCCGCCGAGATGATCAAGTTCTGCGCGGAGTACGGCATCGCGCACGAGGTCACCGGCAAGCTGATCGTCGCCACGGAGCGGGCCGAGCTGCCGCGCCTGCACGCCCTGGTCCAGCGCGGCCGGGAGAACGGCATTCCGGTGCGCGAGCTCGGCCCCGCCCAGATCGCCGAGTACGAACCGGAGG
The DNA here is from genome assembly GCF_019400875.1 of Streptomyces anatolicus. Classification (NCBI taxonomy): domain Bacteria; kingdom Bacillati; phylum Actinomycetota; class Actinomycetes; order Kitasatosporales; family Streptomycetaceae; genus Streptomyces; species Streptomyces anatolicus. Next base: position 8,775 of record NZ_WMBF01000237.1, read on the forward strand.
TCCGCGGTCTGGCCGCCATCCACGTCGGGACGACCGGCGTCTGTGACTACGGCGCGGTGGCGGAGCAGCTGGCGGCGGCCTCCGGCGCCGAGATCCGTTACGGCGCGGGAGGGCACGTCGTCCGGGTGGACCGCCGCCCCTCCCTCGGTGTCGCCGTCCGGACCGCCGACGGCGCGGTGGTGCGCGGCAAGGTCCTGGTGAACTGCGCGGGGCTGCACTGCGACGAGGTCGCGCGGCTCACCGGCGACGACCCGGGCATGCGGATCGTCCCCTTCCGGGGGGAGTACTTCGAGCTGGCCCGCCCCGAGCTGGTGCGCGGCCTCGTCTATCCCGTGCCGGACCCGGCCTTCCCCTTCCTCGGCGTCCACCTCACCCGGGGCATCGACGGCGGCGTCCACGTGGGGCCGAACGCGGTCCCGGCCCTGGCCCGCGAGGGGTACGACTGGTCGGTCGTCCGGCCCCGCGAGCTGGCCGGCACGCTGGGCTGGCCGGGTTCGTGGCACATAGCCCGCCGCCACTGGCGGTACGGGGCGGGTGAGCTGCGCCGGTCCGCCTCCAAGGCGGCGTTCACCGAGGCGGTGCGGAGGCTGTTGCCCGGGGTGCGGGCGGAGGATCTGGTGCCCGCGCCTGCCGGGGTGCGGGCGCAGGCCGTCCTGCGGGACGGCACGCTCGTCGATGACTTTCTGATACGGGAGGGGGCGCGGGCGGTCCACGTGCTGAACGCGCCCTCGCCTGCGGCGACGGCTTCTCTCCCTATTGGGAGGGAGGTCGCTCGGCGGGCCTTGGGGGCGTTGGGGG
>NZ_WMBF01000238.1:0-9565 GCF_019400875.1 Streptomyces anatolicus
GTCCACGTGGGCGGGCGGGAGCCGGCCCCGCCAGTCGGCGCCCGCCGGGGAGCCCGCTCGGGTGTCGCCCCGGGACCCTGTCCGGGAGTCGGCCCGCGAGCCCGGTCGGGAGCCCGCCCGGGAGCGAGGGAGGCTGAGCCTCGTCTCGCCCGGCGGGAAGCGGCCCGCCACCAGCGTCCGGTCGGACGAGCGGCAGCCGGCGCCCAGCCCCGCCTCGGGGCCTTCGGACGGGCGGCGCCCCTCCCTCCCCGAGCCGGACGGGCGGCGCTCTGCCCTCTCCGAGCCGGACGCGCGGCGCCCCTCCGTGCCCGCCGGGAGCCCGCCGCCCGGGGCGACCCGGGAGACGCGCGGTGTGCCCTGCTGGCTGAGTCTGGCCGCGCGGGACGTCCGGGCCGCCGAGGAGTTCTACGGCCGGGTCCTCGGCTGGTGCCACGTGCCGCTGCTCGGCCCGCCCGGCAAGGCCCGCTCCCTGATGCTGCAGGCCGGGGCGCCCGTGGGCACGATCAGCCGGACCACCTGCGAATCGGGCGTCCACGCGGGCTGGATGCCGTACTTCGCCGTCGACGACGTGGACGCCGCCGTCGGGCGGCTGCGCGACCGCGGCGCCACCGTGGCGGTCGGGCCGCTCGCCACCCACGGCGGACGGGCCGCCGTGGCCGCGGGCCCGGAGGGCGCGGTGTTCGGGCTGCGCCACCACGCCCCCGACAGCCGGTGGACGGTCGGGGAGGGCCCGGTCGGCCGCCTTGAGCTGCACACGCGGGACATCTTCGCCGCGGCCCTCTTCTACGGCGGCGTACTCGGCTGGGCGGGCGAGACCGGCGAGAACTGCGCCGTGGAGTACGTCGACGACCAGATCGTGGTGCGGGACGGGACGCGCACGGTCGCCGCGCTCATGGAGGGGGCGGCGCCGGGCACCGAGGACCGCTACCGCTGGCATACGTCTTTCCGGGTGGCCGACGTGGACGCCGCGGCGGCCGCCGCCGTGCGCTGGGGCGGACGGGTCATCGCGCCTCCGTGCGGGGCCGGTGCCCGACGGGAGGCAGTGCTCGGGGACCGCGAGGGAGTCCCCTTCACGGTCCTCGCCCGCTGAACCGCGCACGTCACGACTTGGGGAAAACAGAGGATGTTCGTACGCACCATCGACGCGGAACTGGCCGCTGATCCGACCGAGGGGACACAGGGCGAGGCCGCCCCCCTGCCGTGGATCGAGGAGGCCCACCAAGTGGCGCCGAAGGACGCCAGGGAGCTGTCCAAGCTCTTCTTCGACCGGCTCAGGACGCTGGAGGACGGCTCGCCCGACCACACGTACACCCGCACGACCCTCATCGAGATGAACCTCTCCCTGGTGCACTACGTGGCGGGCAGGTTCCGCAACCGCGGCAACGGCCAGCTGGAGGACATCGTCCAGGTCGGCACCGTGGGCCTGATCAAGGCGATCGACCGGTTCGACGTGAGCCGCGGCTTCGAGTTCGTGTCGTTCGCGGTGCCCTGCATCCTCGGCGAGATCAAGCGCCACTTCCGGGACACCAGCTGGGCCGTGCACGTCCCCCGCAGACTTCAGGAGCTGCGCACCCAACTGACCAGGTCCCAGGAGCGGTTGTCCTGCGTGCTCGGCCGCGAGCCCACCGTCAAGGAGCTGGCGGCCGACCTGGAGGTGACCGAGGAACAGGCGCTGGAGGCGGTCATCGCCGCCAACGGCTATATGGCCGGCTCCCTGGACGCCCCGCACGGTTCGGCCGACGAGAGCGAGACGTACCGGAGCGGGCGTTCGCTCGCCGACGTCATGGGCGCGCCGGACCCCGCCATCGAGGTCTTCGAGCACATCCACGCCCTGGCGCCGCTGCTCGCGGAACTCGACGAGCGGGAGCGGCGCATCATCGAGATGCGGTTCGGCCAGGAGATGACCCAGGCCGAGATCGGCGCCGCTCTCGGCATCTCCCAGATGCACGTCTCCCGGCTGCTCTCGCGCACCTTGGCCGAGCTGCGAGCGGGCCTGCTCACCCGCGAGTGACGGGGGCAGCGGCTCGGGTCGCGGAACTCAACTCCGGCAACGACGCTGGTAGTAGGCGTAGGTCAGGGCGAGCACCAACGGACCCCACAGGGCGATCAGGCCGCTGACCGAGGAAGCCAGTATCTGCCACCACACGTTGGTGTAGGGCCCGTCCGAGAACCGGACATACCGGCAGCCCGATGAGGGGGATGAGCCGGACGACGCGCTCCGCCCGGCGCGCGGGGATCGGGCCGACGCATGATCAGCTTCCCGCCGTGGGGCGGAGGCGCTGCCGTGGAGGTCAGCCTCAGGCCGGAGTTGTGGGGGTGGGCTGAGTCTCGGCCCGGTAGGGGCGCAGGCCGCGCTTCTGGTAGTTGCCGAGCGCGTGGGGGTGGTCGTCGGTGCACGTGTGGAGCCACACCCGGCGCACGTCGGGCGCCCCGACCGGCTCGGTCGCCCAGGCTTGCCGCAGGGCGAGGGTCAGCGCGTAACCGCCGAGCCCCCTGCCCACGTACCGGGGCAGCAGCCCGAAGGCGGTGATCTCCACGTCGCCGCCGGACTGCGGTTCGAGGTAGGCGACACCGGCGGGTTCGTCCTCGAAGGTGATCAGCCAGTACTGGCGCAGCGGCAGGGCCGCCTGGTGCTCGTCCCACTCCTCCTCGGTCCGGGAGGTCGCGCGCCAGCCGTGGGGCTCACCGACCTGCGCCTGGACGCTCCGGACCAGGGGTGAGTCCCGCTCCAGACGGCGCAGGCCGAGGCCGGGGACGACCGGTGCCGGGGAGAGGTCACCCGGGTCCTTCATCTCCAGGTAGGTGACGATTTTCTGGGTGGGCGCCGAGGCCCGCGCGGATCCGTCGTTCACGGTGTCACCTCGTTGGTGTGGTGGGGGACGGTTGGGGGGGTGTTGTTCGGTCACATCGACATCAACAGCTCATGCGTCTCGGCGTCCGCGGCGGCCACAAGTCCCCGCGCTCCGGGGCCGATCGGAGCGCCGTCGATGCCGGTGACCACGCAGCCGACGGCCCGGCACAGGGCGATCCCGGCGGCGAAGTGGACGCTCTCCGACAGGTCTTCGCCGTCGGTGACGTACGCGGCGCGCTTGCCGGCCGCGACCCAGGCGAGCGCCAGCGTCGAGGAGGCGACCCGGGGGCGGAAACGCTCGACGAACAGGGGATGGGCGAGCAGGCCCACCGCCCGGAAGCCGGGGGCGCTCGGGAACGGCGGGTCCAGATTGACGTCCACCAACCGCGTGGCGGACGTGGGCGTCAGCCGAGTGTCCCCGCCTTCCGCCCGCGCCCAGGCGGACTCACCATCCGTATAGAAGACCTCGCCGCTGAAGGGGTCGGCGACCGCCGCCGCGCCGTCCCGCAGCGCTACGTTGACGGCCACCAGCATGGTGCCGACGGCGTAGTTCAGCGTGCCGCACAGGGGATCCACCCACCACTGCCGCGCGGCACCGGATACACCCTGCTGCCCGCCCTCCTCGCCGAGCACACCGTCGTCGGGCCGGGTGGCGCGAAGGACATCGAGGATCGCCTTCTCGGCCGCCACATCGGCGGCGGTGGCGAAATCTCCGGCGCCCTTGTCGATACGGGTCAGCCGCGTGCCATAGAGGTCCCGCACCACGTCCGCACCGGCGCGGGCGGCGGCTATGGCCACATCGGAGTCGTTGAGGGCGCTGGTTGGTGTGGTCACGGTGTGCAGGGTAACGGCGTACGAAGTGGGCCGCCGCAGAATTGGCCGGCCCGCAGCGGGATGTCACATCCGCCGCCGGTCGTTCCGTCGAAGGGGTGTAGCCACTACAACGGCAGAGGAGCACCCGCCATGGACGCACGCCTGAACTTCTTCACCAGCCCGATCGCGGGCAAGGCCCTCAAGCACTTCACCTCGGCGGGCAAGGCGCTCGCCGACTCGACGCTGCCGGCCGCTACGCAGGAGCTCGTGAAGATCCGCGCCAGTCAGATCAACGGCTGCGGATTCTGCCTCGACATGCACACCAAGGAGGCGGCCGCCGCGGGGGAGACCTCGTTGCGGCTTCACATGATCGCCGCCTGGCGTGAGGCCAAGGTCTTCACCGACGCCGAGCGGGCCGCCCTGGAGCTGACGGAACAGGGCACCCGCATCGCCGACGCGGCCGGTGGCGTCAGCGACGAGGTCTGGGCGGCCGCCGCCAAGCATTACGACGAGGAGCAGCTCACCGCCTTGGTCTCGCTCATCGCGCTCATCAACGCCTTCAACCGGCTGAACGTCATGGTCCAGCAGCCCGCCGGTGACTATCAGGTCGGCCAGTTCGGATAGGTCGGCAGGCGAAAAAGGGGGGTATGCCGCAGGGGCCGGGTGCTTTCGCTCGGGCCCTGCGGCGTTTTCACACGGAGATCAGTAATTCAGTAATACGGAGATCAGTAATGGAGAAGCGTGGGGGGCGGGCCACGGCTAGCGTGACCGCCATGGAGAACCACGAAGCAGCCGGCCCGCGCCCCCGCGCCCGGCGCCGGCGCGACACCGAGCGCCGGCTCGCCCACGACGTCGACGTATGGGTGGCCAGCGCCTCGGCCGACGGCGTGCCCCATCTCGTGCCGCTCTCCTTCGACTGGGACGGCGAGGCCCTGCTCCTGGCCACGCCCGCGGACAGCCCCACCGGGAAGAATCTCGCCGCCACCCGCACCGCCCGGCTGGCGCTGGGCCCAACCCGCGACGTGACGATGATCGAGGGCGAGGCGGAAGTCCTGGCGATGGACGCCCTGCCGCGGCAGCTCGGCGACCGGTTCGCCGCCCGCACCGGATTCGACCCGCGCGAGCCGGGCCCGCGGTACCGCTGGTTCCGCGTCACCCCGCGCCGCGTCCAGGCCTGGCGCGAGGTGAACGAGATGTCCGGCCGCGAACTGATGTGCGACGGCCGCTGGCTGGTCTGACGCAACGGCCGCCCCGCACCGGCCGCCGCACCGGCCGCCCCGCCCCGGCCGCCCCGCACCGGCCGGAGCACCCCAGGAGCACCCCAGGCGACGACGACGGATGCCGCGCAGGCGGCGCCGCCCTACGTATGGAGACACCATGAGCAAGGCCAAGAGAACGGACCCGCGGTCGCCCGCGTCGCACGCCGCCGACAGCCACGACCTGATCCGCGTGCACGGCGCGCGGGAGAACAACCTCAAGGACATCAGCATCGAGATCCCCAAACGCCGTCTGACGGTGTTCACCGGGGTCTCCGGATCGGGCAAGAGCTCGCTGGTGTTCAACACCATCGCCGCCGAGTCGCAGCGGCTGATCAACGAGACGTACAGCGCGTTCGTGCAGGGCTTCATGCCGACCATGGCCCGCCCCGACGTCGACGTACTCGGCGGACTGACGACCGTCATCAGCGTCGACCAGAGCCGGATGGGCGCCGACCCGCGCTCCACGGTCGGCACCGCCACCGACGCCCACGCGATGCTGCGCATCCTGTTCAGCAGGCTCGCCAAGCCGCATATCGGCCCGCCGAGCGCGTACTCCTTCAACACCGCGTCGGTCCGGGCGAGCGGCGGCATCACCGTCGAACGGGGCGAGGCGAAGACCAAGACCGTCAAGGCGACCTTCCACCGCACCGGCGGCATGTGCACGCGCTGCGAGGGACGGGGCTCGGTCTCCGACATCGACCTCACCCAGCTCTACGACGACTCCAAGTCGCTCGCCGAGGGCGCGTTCACCATCCCCGGCTGGAAGTCGGACAGCCAGTGGACCGTGCAGGTCTACGCCCAGTCCGGCTTCGTCGACCCGGACAAGCCGATCCGGCGGTACACCAAGAAGGAGCTGCGGGACTTCCTCTACGGAGAGCCGGTCAAGGTCAAGGTCAACGGCATCAACCTCACCTACGAGGGCCTGATCCCCAAGATCCAGAAGTCGTTCCTCTCCAAGGACAAGGAGGCGCTGCAACCGCACATCCGGGCCTTCGTGGAGCGCGCGGTCACCTTCACCACCTGCCCCGAGTGCGACGGCACCCGCCTCAGCGAGGGCGCCAGATCGTCGAAGATCAAGCGGAAGAGCATCGCGGACCTCTGCGCGATGGAGATCAGGGATCTCGCCGAGTGGGTGCGGGACCTCGAAGAGCCGTCGGTGGCCCCGCTGCTGGGCTCGCTGCGGCAGACCCTCGACTCGTTCGTGGAGATCGGCCTCGGCTATCTCGCCCTCGACCGGCCGGCCGGCACGCTGTCGGGCGGTGAGGCGCAGCGCGTCAAGATGATCCGCCACCTCGGCTCCTCGCTCACCGACGTCACCTACGTCTTCGACGAGCCCACCGCGGGCCTGCACCCCCACGACATCCAGCGCATGAACGACCTGCTGCTGCGCCTGCGGGACAAGGGCAACACGGTGCTCGTCGTGGAGCACAAGCCGGAGATGATCGCGATCGCCGACCACGTCGTGGACCTCGGCCCCGGTGCGGGCAGGGCGGGCGGCACCGTCTGTTTCGAGGGGACCCTGGAGGGGCTGCGCACCTCCGGCACGATCACCGGCCGTCACCTCGACGACCGGGCCGCGGTCAAGGAGACCGTACGCGAGCCCGCGGGCGCGCTGGAGATCCGCGGCGCGACGGCGAACAACCTGCGCAAGGTCGACGTCGACATCCCGCTCGGGGTGCTCACCGTGATCACCGGTGTCGCCGGGTCCGGCAAGAGTTCGCTCGTGCACGGGTCGGTGCCCGCCGACGCGGGGGTCGTCTCGGTCGACCAGAGCCCGATCAAGGGCTCGCGGCGCAGCAACCCGGCGACGTACACCGGACTGCTCGACCCCATCCGCAAGGCGTTCGCGAAGGCCAACGGCGTCAAGCCGGCGCTGTTCAGCGCCAACTCGGAGGGCGCCTGCCCCACCTGCAACGGCGCGGGCGTCATCTACACCGACCTCGGGATGATGGCCGGTGTCTCCACGACCTGCGAGGACTGCGAGGGCAGGCGGTTCGACGCGTCGGTGCTCGAGTACCGCCTCGGCGGCCGCGACATCAGCGAGGTACTCGCCATGTCGGTGGCCGAGGCCGAGCAGTTCTTCGCCGACGGTGAGGCGCGCACCCCGGCCGCCCACAAGATCCTGGACCGGCTCGCCGACGTCGGGCTCGGCTATCTCACCCTCGGCCAGCCGCTGACCACGCTCTCCGGCGGCGAGCGGCAGCGTCTGAAGCTGGCGACGCACATGGGCGACAAGGGCGGCGTCTACATCCTCGACGAGCCGACCACCGGCCTCCACCTCGCCGACGTGGAGCAGCTGCTCGGCCTCCTCGACCGGCTCGTCGACTCCGGCAAGTCGGTCATCGTCGTCGAGCACCACCAGGCGGTCATGGCGCACGCCGACTGGATCATCGACCTCGGCCCCGGAGCGGGCCACGACGGCGGCAGGATCGTCTTCGAGGGCACCCCCAAGGACCTGGTCGCCGCCCGCTCCACCCTCACCGGGGAGCACCTCGCGGCGTACGTCGGGTAGTCAGCGCGGCGTCGGCGGCCGCGAGGATGTTCCCGAACGTACGGGTGATGACCGGCCGCGCGACCAGGCGGGTGAGGAGCGGGCCGAGCAGCGGGACCCGGACCTCGGCGCGGGTGGTCCAGCACACCCGCGTGCCGCCGTCGACCTCGCTGAACGTCATCCGGCCGACCTCGTGCCTGGCGGGCGGCACGCTCCGGTCGACGACGTACTCGGTGGCGTACGGCGGCTCGTAACGGGTGATGCGTTCCCGGAACCAGCCGGTCAGCCAGAGGTGGCCGCGCACCGCTCCGACCCCGTAGGGCGCGCCCTCGCCGGGCCGGGTCAGGCGGCAGCGCAGCACCAGAGGCGAGCGGGTGTAGTGGGTGGTCGTGGTGAGCCAGGCGAAGACGTCCTCGACCGGGGCGTCGATGGTGCGTTCGGCCGTCATGGTTTCCACGGCGGGATTCCTCCTCTGTCGAGTGTGCGCACGGTGTCGGCGCGGTGCAGCTTGTCGGGGTTGCGGAGGCCGTACAGGTCGGTGATACGCCCCTCGTGGATCTCGAACGCGAGCAGCCAGTCCAGCCGGCCGTCCGCGAGGAACCGGGCGGCGGGCATGCCGTTGCAGAGGACGTGCTCGACGGGGGCGGCCGCGGCGCCGGTGCGGGCCACGCCGAGGACGAACCTGGCGACCTCGTCGCGGCCGACGATCGGGCGGCGGGCGGCGGACGCCTTTCCGCCGCCGTCGGAGATCTGCACGACATCGGGCGCGAGCAGATCCATCAGCGCCTGGACCTCACCGGTCGCCGCCGCGCGCAGGAACCGCTGCACGATCTCCCGCGTGGCGGCGGAGTCCGGCTCGAAGCGGCGGCGCCGGGCGTGGACGTGCCGCCGGGCCCGGTGGGCGATCTGCCGGACGGCCGCCTCGCTCCTGCCGATCGTGGCGGCGATCTCCGGGTGGGTGTAGCCGAACACGTCGTGCAGGACGAAGACCGCGCGCTCGGCCGGGCCCAGCGTCTCCAGGACGAGCATCACGGCCATCGACACCGACTCGGCGAGGACCGCGTCCTCGCTCACGTCGGGCGCGGTGCGGATCGGCTCGGGAAGCCACGCGCCGACGTAGTCCTCACGCCGTGCCTTGAGCGCGCGCAGCTGGTTGAGGGCCTGCCGGGTCACCACGCGGACCAGGTAGGCGCGCGGATGTCCGACCGTGGCGTGGTCGACCGCGCGCCACCGCAGGTAGCAGACACGCGGCACGCCCGAGCCGTGACAGGGCACGAGTGTGATCCGCTTCACAAGGTGGCGCGGCGCGGCGTGGCCCCGATTACCGGTGAAGCTCGCCCCTTGGGCAGGATGGGGCCATGACAGAGATCCGCACGCCCCGCCTCCTCCTCCGCCGCTGGCACGACGGCGACCTCGCGCCGATGGCGGAGATCAACGCGGACCCGCGGGTCATGCAGTGGATCGACGACGGCCGCGCACGCGACCTGGAGCAGACGGCGGAGGACATCGAGCGGTGGGAGGAGGAGTGGGACGACGAGGGCTTCGGCCTCTTCGCCGTCGAGCTTCTCGCCTCGGGCGAGCTGGCCGGCTTCACGGGCCTCTTCGTGCCCGACTTCCTGCCGGAGCTATCGTCCGACATCGCCATCGGCTGGCGGTTCGCCTCGCAGTTCTGGGGTCAGGGGTACGCGTCCGAAGCGGCCCAGGCCACCCTGGAGTTCGCGCTCCAGGACCGCGGGATCGACCGCGTCGTCTGTATCCACCGGGCGCAGGACCAGGCCTCCGAGAACGTCGCCCGCAAGCTCGACATGGTGCTGGAGCGCGAGACGACGCACCCGGTGTCCGGCCACGCGCTGCGCGTCCACGCCATCGATCTCACCCAGTTCGAGGCCTGACGCGAGGGCGCTCGCGGGCGCGCGCGGGGGCGGGGCGAGCGGGAACGATTCCGCTCGGGCTACAGCAGATGGGCGTTGGGTGACTTCGCCGCGTCGGCGTACTCGGGCAGTTCGAGGACGGTGACGCCCGCCGCCTCCAGGGACTCGGGGGCCTGCGTGCCGGGCTCTCGGCAGGCGGTGACCACGCGGCGGACCCCGGAGTCGCCGATCAGCCGCGCGCGGGGGCGGGGACGGGGGCGCGAGGCGGGCTCCGCGAAGG
>NZ_WMBF01000239.1:0-9564 GCF_019400875.1 Streptomyces anatolicus
GGGGAACGCGGCCCCGCCCCGCCCCGGGGAATCCGCTCAAGCCCCGCAGGGACCCTCGGGGGCCCACCCCACTTGCCGCAGCCGTTAGGCTGGAGTCGTGGCAGTCGTCGATGTATCCGAAGAGCTCAAGTCCCTCTCCTCGACCATGGAGTCGATCGAGGCCGTCCTGGACCTCGACAAGATGAGGGCCGATATCGCCGTGCTCGAGGAGCAGGCGGCCGCGCCGTCCCTGTGGGACGACCCGGAAGCGGCACAGAAGATCACCAGCAAGCTGAGCCACCTCCAGGCGGAGGTCAGGAAGGCCGAGGCGCTGCGCGGGCGCATCGACGACCTCAGCGTGCTGTTCCAGATGGCCGAGGAGGAGGACGACTCGGACACCCGCGCCGAGGCCGAGTCCGAGCTGACCGCCGTCAGGAAGGCACTGGACGAGCTAGAGGTCCGTACGCTTCTCTCCGGGGAGTACGACGCCCGTGAGGCGCTCGTCACCATCCGCGCGGAGGCCGGCGGCGTCGACGCCTCCGACTTCGCCGAGAAGCTCCAGCGCATGTACCTGCGCTGGGCCGAGCGCCACGGCTACAAGACTGAGCTGTACGAGACCTCGTACGCGGAAGAGGCCGGCATCAAGTCGACCACCTTCGCCGTCAACGTCCCGTACGCCTACGGCACGCTCTCCGTGGAGCAGGGCACCCACCGCCTCGTCCGCATCTCGCCCTTCGACAACCAGGGCCGCCGCCAGACCTCCTTCGCCGGCGTCGAGATCCTCCCCGTGGTCGAGCAGACCGACCACATCGAGATCGACGAGAGCGAGCTGCGCGTCGACGTGTACCGCTCCTCGGGCCCCGGCGGCCAGGGCGTCAACACCACGGACTCCGCGGTCCGGCTGACCCACCTGCCCACCGGCATCGTCGTCTCCTGTCAGAACGAGCGCTCGCAGATCCAGAACAAGGCGACCGCGATGAACGTCCTCCAGGCGAAGCTCCTCGAGCGCCGCCGCCAGGAGGAGCAGGCGAAGATGAACGCCCTCAAGGGCGACGGCGGCAACTCCTGGGGCAACCAGATGCGTTCGTACGTCCTGCACCCGTACCAAATGGTCAAGGACCTGCGTACGGAGTTCGAGGTCGGCAATCCCGAGTCCGTCTTCAACGGCGAGATCGACGGATTCCTGGAAGCCGGAATTCGCTGGCGCAAGCAGCAGGAGAAGTAAAAACCGCCCGGAGCGGTTTTATCGACAAGGCAACTGCCGCCCAAGAGGCGGCAGTTGCCTTTTACGTCACAGTCACATCTCCCTACGCCGGTCAACTGCCCCGATAACGGACATCGCGCCCGCAACGACCTTGACGCTGCTGTGAAAAGTGGAAAGGCTAGCGCGCGGCATGCGTATTCCTGGGGTGCGTGGGATCTGTGGGGGCTGATCGTTCGCCCCCGGAACGCCGCCTCGGACGCTGCCTCTCTGACGCTTCAGCTACTGGGGGTAGCAACCAGATGACCAAGAAGACGCGGATCCGTGTCGCGCGGATAGCCGCCGGTGCGGTGATCGCCGCCGGTGCCTCGCTGACCGCCGCGGGTGCCGCATCGGCCCTCGACGTCGACCTCGGCCCCGTGGGCGTGGGCGCCCATGCGGACGACAGCGGTGTCGGTGTGGACGTCGACGTCGAGCCGGACGAGGAGCCGACCGACCCGGGGCTCCCGACGGAGGAGCCGACGGACGACCCGCCGGAGCCGACCAACGAGCCGACCGAGCCGACCGACCCGCCGGAGCCCACCGAGAAGCCCACCTCGGACCCGACGGACCGGCCCACCTCGGACCCGGGTGACCCGGGCAACGAGGGCAACGGAAACGGCGGCAACGGCAACGGAAACGGCAACGGAAACGGCGGGGGCAACGACACCGACCCCGCCGGCGGCTCCAACCCCGTCGAGCAGGGCCAGGGCAAGGACAGCCTCTCCGACACCGGCTCCGGCACCGGCACTGGCACCGGCACCGGCACCGGCTCCAAGCCCGTCGAGCAGGGCGGCAACAAGGGCGACAAGGCCGAGCTCGCCGACACCGGCGCCACCGAGATCACCTTCCTGGTGATCGGCGCCGCCACGATGATCGCCGGCGGCATCGGCTTCCGCATCCTGCCGCGCCTCGCCGGCAACCGCGCCGCCGTCTGACACGGGCGCCGACGTCAGGACGTACGTACATACATAAAGTGAGCGTACGGACATACGTAAAAGAAGGGCCCGGAGCTTCCTGAAGCTCCGGGCCCTTCCCTGTATGCCTACGTGACGCTACGTGCCTACGCGGAACGCGCCAGCAGCGCGACCGCCGCGATCAGCACCACGAGCAGCGCTATCAGTGCCGCGGGATTGAGGCCCGCGAAGGGCCCTTCCTGCTGTATGCGCTCGCGATTGGCCCGGCACACGGGGCAGCGGCCTTCACTCACGGGCGCTGCGCAGTTCGCGCATACCAACCGATCCAGGGTCATGCGCTTCTCCTCCCGCACAGTCTCAGCCTGCCCAACGCTACGGGGAACCCAATCGTTCCCCTTACCACTGTGCCAGCTTCCGCGGGTTTCGGCGCGGCCCGCCGTCCCACGCCGGTTCCGCCGCGATCAGTACGTCGGCACTTCCGGGGACAAATCGCGCAACTCCGGACGCCGACTGCGCTCCCGCACCGGCTTCGCGTAGGGTCACGCACACCTACCCCCGGCAACCCGTGGTGCATCCGTGATCCGTTTCGACAACGTCTCCAAGGCCTACCCCAAGCAGACCCGCCCCGCCCTCAGGGATGTCTCCCTGGAGATCGAGAAGGGCGAGTTCGTCTTCCTTGTGGGGTCCTCCGGCTCCGGAAAGTCCACTTTCCTGCGGCTCGTGCTGCGCGAGGAGCGCACCAGCCACGGCCAGGTGCACGTCCTCGGCAAGGACCTCGCGCGCCTGTCCAACTTCAAGGTGCCGCACATGCGCCGCCAGTTGGGCACCGTCTTCCAGGACTTCCGCCTCCTGCCCAACAAGACCGTCGGTGAGAACGTGGCCTTCGCGCAGGAGGTCATCGGCAAGTCCCGCGGCGAGATCCGCAAGTCCGTGCCCCAGGTCCTCGACCTCGTGGGCCTCGGCGGCAAAGAGGACCGGATGCCGGGAGAACTCTCCGGAGGTGAGCAGCAACGAGTGGCGATCGCGCGCGCGTTCGTCAACCGCCCCAAGCTCCTCATCGCCGACGAGCCGACCGGCAACCTCGACCCGCAGACCTCCGTCGGCATCATGAAACTGCTCGACCGGATCAACCGCACCGGCACCACCGTCGTGATGGCCACCCACGACCAGCAGATCGTGGACCAGATGCGCAAGCGGGTCATCGAGCTGGAGAAGGGCCGTCTCGTGCGCGACCAGTCGCGCGGCGTCTACGGCTACCAGCACTGAGACGCCCCCCGTCTCGCTCGTACGTCTGATTCACCTGATCCACTGAAAGGCCGCCATGCGCGCCCAGTTCGTCCTGTCGGAGATCGGCGTCGGTCTCCGTCGCAATCTCACGATGACCTTCGCGGTCATCGTCTCCGTAGCGCTCTCGCTCGCCCTCTTCGGCGGCTCGCTGCTCATGCGTGACCAGGTGAGCACGATGAAGGGCTACTGGTACGACAAGGTCAACGTCTCGATCTTCCTGTGCAACAAGGCCGACGCCGAGCAGGACCCCAAGTGCGCCAAGGGCGCCGTCACGAACGAGCAGAAGGACCAGATCCTCGGCGATCTGAAGAAGATGCCGGTCGTGGACAAGGTCACGCACGAGACGGCGGACGAGGCTTACAAGCACTACAAGGAGCAGTTCGGCGACTCCCCGCTCTCCAGCTCCCTCACGCCGGACCAGATGCAGGAGTCGTACCGCATCAAGCTGAAGGACCCGGAGAAGTACCAGGTCGTCGCGACCGCCTTCTCGGGCCGCGACGGCGTGCAGTCCGTGCAGGACCAGAAGGGCTATCTGGACAACCTCTTCGGGCTCCTCAACGGCATGAACTGGGCGGCGCTCGCGGTGATGGCGCTGATGCTCGTCGTCGCGCTGATGCTGATCGTCAACACCGTGCGCGTCTCGGCGTTCAGCCGCAGACGGGAGACCGGCATCATGCGGCTGGTCGGCGCCTCCAGCTTCTACATCCAGATGCCGTTCATCATGGAGGCCGCCGTCGCCGGACTCATCGGCGGCGCCGTCGCCTGCGCGATGCTGCTCGTCGGCCGCTACTTCATGATCGACCACGGTCTCGCGCTCGCCGAGAAGATCAACCTCATCAACTTCATCGGCTGGGACGCCGTCCTGGCGAAGCTCCCGCTGGTGCTCGCGATCGGTCTTCTGATGCCCGCGCTTGCCGCGTTCTTCGCGTTGCGCAAGTACCTCAAGGTGTGACAAGTACCCTCGTCGTTCCAGGGCGCCGTACGGTTCAACCCGCCGTACGGCGCCTTCCGTTGTCCTAGACTCACCGTCATGTCAGGTCTCGACCGGTTCGCCGATCGGTGCTCAGTGCCCCGCCGCATCCGCCGCGGGGCGACGCTGACATTGGTCTTCGCGAGCGTCCTCGCCACCGGCGCCGCCACCGGTTCCTGGAGCGAGGCGGCCGACGACGGCCGGAAAACACCTCCTCCTTCGGTACGTTCGAACGCCTCGGCCCCGCTGCGGGGCGCCGATACCGCCGAGGAGGCCGCCGACGCCGCCGCCGACGCCATGGCCGACGGCAAGAACGCCAAGAAGGCCGCCGAGGAAGCCGTCAGCCGCAGCGGGGACCGCTGGGGTTCGGTGTACTCGCACGGGGAGTACGAGGAGTTCGAGCAGGCCCTCGGCGGCGCCTACACAGGCGTCGGGCTGTGGGCCCGGCGCGGGGCCGACGGACGTATCGAGGTCTCCCGGGTCCAGCGAAACGGGCCCGCCGACCGCGCGGGGATCCGCGAGGGCGACCGGCTGCGCTCCATCGACGGCGAGCGCGTCACCGGCCGCCCCGTCACGGAGGTCGTCGCCCTGCTGCGCGGCGACCGCGCCGGCACCCCGGTGCGCCTCGGCCTGACGCGCTCCACGCGCGCGTGGAGCGAGACGCTGCGCAGGGCCCGCCTCTCCACGGACTCCGTCACCGTCTCCCGGCTGCCCGGCGGCGCGACGCTGATCAAGGTCGCCGCGTTCACCAAGGGCTCCGGAGAGGCCGTGCGGAGCGCGGTGCGCGAGGCCCCCGACGGCGCCGGGATCTTGCTCGACCTGCGCGGGAACTCCGGAGGACTGGTCTCGGAGGCGGTCACCGCCTCGTCCGCGCTGGTCGACGGCGGTCTCGTGGCGACGTATGACGTACGGGGCGTACAGAAGGCCCTGCACGCCCGGCGGGGCGGTGACACCGAACGGCCGGTGGTCGCGCTCGTCGACGGCGGCACGATGAGCGCGGCCGAGCTGCTCACGGGGGCGCTGCAGGATCGCGGCCGCGCGGTCGTGGTGGGCTCGCGGACCTTCGGCAAGGGGGCGGTCCAGATGCCGAGCCGCCTTCCCGACGGCTCCGTCGCCGAGCTGACCGTCGGCCACTACCGCACCCCGTCGGGGCGGGCCGTGGACGGGCGGGGCATCACCCCGGACCTGGAGGTCGAGGACGGGGCCAGGGCGCGGGCCGAGACAGTATTGACTGGCCTCGGACCCCCCTCATAGTGCGAAAATGGCCGCACTATGGCTAAGGAAAAGGTAAAGCGCAAGGCCGCGAAGGCCAACGAGAAGGCCCCCGCGCGCAAGATGATCGCGCAGAACAAGAAGGCCCGGCACGACTACCACATCCTCGACACCTACGAGTGCGGCCTGGTGCTGATGGGCACCGAGGTCAAGTCGCTCCGGCTCGGCAGGGCCTCCCTGGTGGACGGCTTCGTGCACATCGACGGTGGCGAGGCGTGGCTGCACAACATCCACGTGCCGGAGTACGTCCAGGGCACCTGGACCAACCACTCCGCCACGCGCAAGCGCAAGCTCCTGCTGCACCGCGCGGAGATCGACAAGCTGCTGTCGAAGTCGCAGGAGACGGGTCACACGATCGTGCCCCTGTCGCTGTACTTCAAGGACAGCCGGGTCAAGGTCGAGATCGCGCTGGCGAAGGGCAAGAAGGAGTACGACAAGCGGCAGACGCTGCGGGAGAAGCAGGACACGCGCGAGACGAACCGCGCGATCTCGGCGGTGCGGCGGCGGCAGGGGATCGCCTAGCCTCCGGCCGGGCGCCCAGGAGGCCGGGTCGGCAGGAATAGGCTGGCACCGTCGGGCGTTGGTCACGTACGATGGGTCGTGCTCCTCACAGCAGGGGCACCGGGTCCCCGCCCAGCAGGGGCCCACATTGAAAAAACAACATGGGGATGATCGGTTTCGACAGCGGATGTCGAAGCAGGGGAAGCGAGCCGAGGAAGCGACAATGATCTCGTAAACCATATGTCGCAACAAATAATCGCCAATTCCAAGAGCGATTCCCAGTCCTTCGCCCTCGCTGCCTAATAAGCAGTGACTGAAGGACCCTAAATGGGTGTCAGCCCGGGAGTGTTCCCGACCCGGATCCTGGCATAATCTAGGGAACTAAACCGCCGCACCCGGTCACGGGGTGCGACGGGAAATCAAACAGTGACTGGGCCCGTCGGAGACTTGTTCGCGAGATCTCCGGGGCCGAGAAAATCGTAGCGAACTGCGCTCGGAGAAGCCCTGATTCTGCACCGTTGGACGCGGGTTCGATTCCCGCCATCTCCACAATTCCCATGTGAGGTTGAAGCCCTCTGGCCCCCGGCCAGGGGGCTTCTTCTGTCTGTCGCCCGGGTTTATCCTCCTGGGCCATGAGTAGACCCGTGAGACGCGTCAACCACCGTATGCGCCACTGGATCTGGCCCGCCGTGCTCGCCGTCGCGGCGGCCACTCTCTCCGCCGGCTCCCCGGCCGGTGCGGACGCCGACCGGTCCGGCCTGCCGGAAGCCATCGACACCATCCTCGGTGACCCCCGTATGGAGGGCGGCGTGGCCAGTGTGGTCGTCGCCGACGCCGCGTCCGGTGACGTCCTCTACCAGCACCGGTCCAGCGGGCGCCTCATGCCCGCCTCCAACACCAAGATGCTCACGGCCGCCGCCGCCATGGAGCTGCTGGGGCCCGGCCACCGGTTCACCACCGACGTGCTCGCCGACGGAGAGCGGCGGGGCCGCGTCCTCCGCGGCGACCTGTATCTGCGCGGCACCGGAGACCCGACGACGCTCGCCGAGGACTACGACCGGCTCGCCGCCGAGATCGCCGAATCCGGGGTGCGACGGGTCTCGGGGCGGCTTATCGCCGACGACACCCGCTTCGACGACCGGCGCAACGGCGACACCTGGAGCGCCGACGACGAGTCCGCGTACTACGCGGCGCAGATCAGCGCCCTGAGCGTCGCGCCCGACAAGGACTACGACACCGGGACGGTCGTCGTCGAGGTCGCGCCCGGCGCCACGGCCGGGGAAAAGCCGCGCGTCACCGTGACGCCGAGGACGGATTACGTCGACATCGACCTGCGCGCCACCACCGTCGCCCCCGGCGGCGCCGACACCCTCGCCGTGGAGCGGCGGCACGGCGAGAACACCATCACCGTCACCGGTACGGTCCCGGCGGGCGGGGCCGTCACCAAGGAGTGGGTCACCGTCTGGGAGCCGACCGGGTACGCGGCCGCCGTCTTCCGGGACGCGCTCGCCGCGCACGGCGTGAAGGTGAGCGGGCCGACCAGGACCGGGGTCGCCACCCCCAAGGACGCGCGGCGGCTCGCCTCGCACGACTCCATGCCGCTCAAGGACCTCCTGGTCCCGTTCATGAAGCTCTCCAACAACATGCACGCCGAGTCGCTGACCAAGGCCATGGGCCACAAGGCGACGGGCAGGCGGGGGAGTTGGGGTGACGGCATCGCCGCGATCCACGGCTACCTGAAGACCGCGGGCGTCGACCCGGGCAAGCTGCGCCAGGTCGACGGCTCCGGACTCTCGCGCAAGGACAACGCGGCCGCCGACCAGTACATCAAGCTGCTGCGGTCGGCGAAGGGCGAGCCGTGGTTCCCCGACTGGTACGCGTCGCTGCCGGTGGCGTGCGCACCGGGCAAGTTCGCCGGCGGCACGCTGCGATCGCGGATGTGCGGGACCCCGGCGGCGCTCAACGTCCGCGCCAAGACGGGGACGTTGACGGGGGCGTCCGCGCTGTCCGGCTATGTGAAGGACAAGAGCGGGCGCGAGCTGGTGTTCAGCATCATCCTGAACAACCATCTGGCGCCCTCGGTGAAGGCGCTGGAGGACGCGATCGTGGTGACCCTCGCGTCGTCCACGCGGGAGGAGGCCGTGCCGGTCATGCCCCGCTCGATGCGCGGGGCGAGCGAGCGGGACGGCGACGTGGAGTGCTCGTGGCGCAAGCCTGCGCGCTGCTGAGCAGCAGGGCGAGGCAGGCGGCGGCGACCGGCACCCAGTAGCCCGCGGCGGGGCCCAGGCGCTCCGCCGCCAGGCCGCCGCCCGCCGCGCCGCACGCGATGCCCCCGAGGAGGCCGGTCACGGCGAGGGCCATGCCCTCGTTCAGCCGCCCCTCGGGGGTGCGGTGCTGGACGAGCGTCATCCCGGTGACCATCGTGGGCGCCGTCGCCATGCCCGCGATGAGCAGCGCCACGGAGAGGGCGATCAGAGAGCCCGTGACCGTCACCGCGAGCAGCGGCAGCGTCATCAGGGCGGCCATCGCCGCGCCGCACAGCAGGTGGCGGCGCACGAGCGGGCCGCGCGGCCTCGCGGCTCCGTAGACGAGGCCCGCCGCGCAGGATCCGGCGGCCTGAAGGGCGAGTATCGCGCCCGCCGCGGCCTTGTGCCCCCGCTCGTCGGCGTAGGCGATCGTGACGACTTCCAGCGAGCCGAAGACGGCCCCGGTGGCGAGGAAGACGACGAGCAGAGCGGGCATCCCACGCGCGCGGAGGGGCGATCCGGCTTCTGTGGCGCCTCTTGTACGTCCCTGGGGCGGGGGTTCCGTCGCCCGCTGGGCGGCGAAGATCAGTACGCCGGTCAGCAGCAGGACCACGCCGACCAGGGTGCCCGCCTGCGGGAAGAGGGCGCCGCAGAGGAAGGTGGCGAGGACCGGGCCGAGCATGAAGCACAGCTCGTCGGCGGCCTGTTCGAAGGAGTTCGCCGTGTGCAGGGCCGGGGCGTCGCCCTTGAGGAGGTGGGCCCAGCGGGCGCGGGACATGCCGCCGGTGTTCGGGGTCGTGGCCGTGGCGGCGTATGACGCGAAGAGTGTCCAGTCGGGCGCTCCGTAGCGCACGCAGAGCAGCAGGGAGAGCGAGCCGAGTGCGGCGATCGCGGTGGCGGGCACGGCGACGCGGGTCTGCCCGTGGCGGTCGACGAGCCGCGCGGTCCAGGGCGCCACGACGGCGGTCGCGGCGAGCCCGGTCGCGGTGACGGCCCCTGCCAGGGCGTACGACCCCCGGGCGCCGGAGATCATGATGACGGCGCTGACGCTGAACATGCCCATGGGGAGGCGGGCGATGAGGTTGCCGAGGGTGAAGGCGGTGGCGCCGGGGAGGGCGAAGAGGCGGGTGTAGGGGTTGCGGGGGCCATGGG
>NZ_WMBF01000023.1:0-32671 GCF_019400875.1 Streptomyces anatolicus
GAACAGCACGCCCACCACGCACGCCCACCGATAACCGATAGGGGACACCATGCAGATCGCCATCGCCCTGTACGAGCGCTTCACCGTCCTGGACGCGATAGGGCCGTACCAGACGCTGTACGGCCTTCCCGGCGCCGAGACCGTCTTCGTGGCCGAGCAGGCGGGCCCCGTGCGCGACGACGGCGGCAACCTCTCGCTCCTCGCCGAGAAGACCTTCGACGAGGTCCGGCGCCCCGACATCGTGGTCGTCCCCGGCGGCCCCGGCCAGAGCGACCAGATGGAGAACGAGGCGCTCCTCGGCTGGCTCCGCGCCGTCGACGCCACCACGACCTGGACGACCTCGGTGTGCACCGGCTCGCTCGCGCTGGCCGCCGCGGGTCTCCTCAAGGGCCGCCGCGCCACCTCGCACTGGCTCGCCCTGGCCGAACTGGACCGCCTCGGCGTCCGGTCGACGGGGGAGCGGGTCGTCTTCGACGGCAAGTACGTCACGGGGGCGGGCGTCTCCGCGGGCATCGACATGGGGCTCGCCCTGGCCGGCAGGATCGCGGGCGACGAGCACGCGCAGACCGTACAGCTCCTGACGGAGTACGACCCGCAGCCGCCTTACGACGCCGGGTCCCCGGAGAAGGCGCCCGCGCACATCGTGGCGAGGTTCCGCGACGGCAGCCGCTTCGGTCAGTAGCGGCCGCCCGGCCGGGCGGGCGGTGCGCTCGCAGGTCAGTCGGCGGGGGCGCTCCACGTGAAGCGCGGCTGCCTGCGCTCCAGGAAGGCGGCGACGCCCTCCGCGGTGTCGCCGTCGGGGCGGGCCTGCTCGGCCGCCCAGTAAGCGTCCCGGTCGGTGCGCCCCGCGGTGAACTCCTTGGCCGCCGCCTGCGTCAGCTGTGAGCGCGAGGCGAGGACGCGGGTGAACTCCGCCACCCGCTTGTCGAGGCCGCCCGCGGGCAGCACCTCGTCCACGAGGCCGGTCCGCAGCGCCCGCTCCGCGCCGATCAACTCACCGGAGAAGAGGAGGTACTTGGCGGTGGCGGGGCCCACCAGCGACACCAGACGCCGGGTGGACGACGCCGGGTAGACGATCCCGAGCTTCGCGGGCGTGACCCCGAACGAGGCGTCCTCGTCCGCGAAGCGCAGATCGCACGCGCCGGCCAGCTGGCAGCCGCCGCCCACGCAGTAGCCGCGCACCGCGGCGAGCGTCGGCTTGGGGAAGCCCGCGATCGCCTCCTCGGCCCGCACCGCCAGCTCCTGGGCCTCCTCGGGAGCCCGCCGCAGCGAGGAGATGTCGGCGCCCGCGCAGAACGTGCCGCCCTCCCCGGTGAGCACGACGGCGCGTACGGCCGGGTCGGTGGCGAGCCCCGCGAACAGCGTCGGCACCTGACGCCACATCCGCGCGGTCATGGCGTTGCGCTTGGCCGGATGGTCGATGACGACGGTGGCGACGCCGTCCGTGACGGTGTGCCTCAGCTGCGGCTCCATGCGCCGGATGCTATCCGCACCCCTCGAACGTACGATCAAGAAGGGGGCGACCCGCAGGCCTGGGAGACCGCGAGGCCCGCAAGGCCTGAGAGCACGCGAGGCCGCAAGGCCTGAGAGCACGGAGGCGCTGATGGCCGGACGCAGGGACGCCAAGAACGCCAGGGGCACCAAGGGTGCCGGCACCACCACCGGGCCCCAGGGCGCCCGCCTCAGCCGCGGCTTCGGCTGGCTCGCGCTGCTGGGCGTGATCCTGGCGGTCGCCGGGATCGTCGGCCTCGTCTACGTGGGCGTCGCCACGCTGACCTCGATGCTGCTGTTCGGCTGGCTCCTGCTGGTCGGCGGGCTCGTCGGGCTGCTGCACGCCGTCCAGTCGCGGGGCAGCAGCTTCTTCTGGCTGGGCGTGGTGGTCGCC
Source organism: Streptomyces anatolicus (assembly GCF_019400875.1). Classification (NCBI taxonomy): domain Bacteria; kingdom Bacillati; phylum Actinomycetota; class Actinomycetes; order Kitasatosporales; family Streptomycetaceae; genus Streptomyces; species Streptomyces anatolicus. Next base: position 1,886 of record NZ_WMBF01000023.1, read on the forward strand.
GCGCTGAACCTCGCCGCGGGCGTCGTGATCATCCGCAGGCCCGAGGTGGCGGCGGAGGCGCTGACCATGTTCGCGGCCCTGCTCTTCCTGACCGGCGGTGTGTTCCGCCTGGTCGGCAGTCTGGTGGTGCGCGGCCCGCAGTTCGCCCTGACGCTGCTGCAAGGCGCCTTCGGCCTGCTCATCGGCGTCCTGGTCCTCGCCGAGTGGCCCAGCAGCAGCCAGTACGTCATCGGCTGCTTCTTCTCGCTTGCGCTGCTCTTCGACGGCCTCGGACTGATCGCCACCGGCATCGGCGGCCGCCGCATCGTGAGCCTCGTACAACCTGAAGAAGCCTCGGAAACACCACGAGGCGGGCAGGATCAGTCGCACATCTGACGCTGTCATACGCCCGCGATCAAATTCCGCCGATAATCGCTGACTTCTGGTCAGTAGCACGGTCCGAACCAGCGCGTTCCCAACACTCGATGTGTGGTGACAATCGAGCGCGAGGGCGGCGACCGGACGATGGCGAACGACGGGAGGGGGCCCGGCCCGCTCCCCAGGGGCGACGGACGGGCGCCGCACGAAGACGGGCAGGTCGGGCAGGTCCCGTACGAGGGCCGACAGGCGCCGTACACAGACGGACAGGCGCCGTACGAAGGGGTGTGGCGCTTCACCGCCCCCGCCGTCGACGCCTCCGTCCCCCAGGCACGGCACGCGGTGCGCGACCTGCTGGCCCGGCAGGGTGTACCGACGTCGGACGACCTCATCCAGGGGCTGCTGCTCATCGTCTCCGAGCTGGTGACCAACGCGGTGCGCCATGCCGCCCTGCTCTCGCCGATGCTCGCCGTGGAGGTCGCGGTCGGCGCCGAGTGGGTGCGGGTCTGCGTCGAGGACGACCATCCCTACCGCCCGACGGCACTGGAGGCGGACCACGGGCAGACGGGCGGCCGCGGACTGCTCATCGTCCGCGAGATCACGCGGGAGGCGGGCGGCGCCTGCGACGTCCAGCACACCGCGAGCGGGGGCAAGGTCATCTGGGCGGCCCTGCCCCTGAAGCCCACGTCCGGATAGGGGCTCCTACCAGCCCGCCGAGGGCCCGGTCAGCTCCTTGATCGCGGGCCGCGCCGCGTCCAGGACGGTCATGAACCACGCCGAGAACGGCCCCTTCTCGTGCCGGGCCTTCAGCTCGTCGGCCGTGACGAACGCGGTCTCGCCGACCTCGGAGGCGTCCGGGCGCAGCGGCGACTGGACCATCCCGACGAAGAGATGGTTGAACTCCTGCTCCACCAGGCCCGACTCCGGGTCCGGGTGGTTGTAGCGCACGGTGCCCGCCTCGGCGAGCAGGGAGGGCGAGACGCCCAGCTCCTCGTACGTGCGCCGGGCGGCCGCGGCGAACGGCGCCTCGCCCGGGTAGGGGTGGCCGCAGCAGGTGTTCGACCAGACGCCGGGGGAGTGGTACTTGCCGAGCGCGCGCTGCTGGAGCAGGAGCCGGCCCTGCTCGTCGAAGAGGAAAACGGAGAACGCCCGGTGCAGCTGCCCGGGCGCCTGATGCGCGGAGAGTTTCTCCGCTGTGCCGATCGTCCTGCCGTCCTCGTCGACGAGTTCCAGCAAGATCGCTTCTCCGGTGCCGTTCGACGAGCTGTTCGTCGCGGTGGCAGGTGTGATCGGCATACCCATCCTTCGCTTTGGTTCGAGCCTCAAGTCTGCCGTACGTTCCCGGCACTACAGGCACTCCGGGACCCGCATGTCCCGGCGCGCGGAAGCACGGCGGGACTCGATCAGGAGCTTGCGGGCCGCAGGACGTAACCCGTGTAACCGAACTCCGACCCGTGCTCGCGCCGCATCGCGATCTCCTCGCGCGTGGCGGCGAGCGCCTCGGCCATCCCGGGGACGTCCGGGTCCGCCGCGTCCGCGCGGGCGGCCAGCGGACCGTAGTACTCGTCCCAGTCGGACTCGGGCTGCGGATACACGCCGAGCACGGAGTATCCGGCGCCGGTGGCGGCCCGCACGTTCTCCTCGCTCGTACGCAGTGTGTAGTGCTGCTCCCAGAAGGCGCGCGCGGCGGCGGACGGCTCGGGGGTCGTCCACTCGCACTCGGTGACCACGAGCGCCCCGCCGGGCGAAAGCAGGCGCCGCCAGGTGCGCAGGGCGGTGTCGAAGCCGATGCTGTAGGCCGAGCTCTCCGCCCAGACGAGGTCGAACGAACCGTCCGGATAGGGGAGTTCGGCCATGTCGGCCTTGACGGTGGTGATCGATCCGGTGAGCCCGCGCTCGTCGGCGGACGCACGCAGCTCGTCGAGGAACGGCTCGTGCAGATCGACCGCGGTCACCTGCGCGCCGGTCTCGGCGGCGAGCAGGAGCGCGGCACGGCCGGGCCCGCACCCCAGGTCGAGCACGCGCGGCCGCTCGGGCAGCCCGCCCGCGAGGGAGAGCAGCCGGCGGGTGGTGTCGTCGGAGCCGGGGCCCTGCCGCGGCAGGCCGTGGTGCAGGGCGAAGAAGGCGTCAGCGACGGAGGAAGCGTGGTCGGTCAACGTGGGAAACCCTTGAGTCGTAGGGAGGAATGAACTGCTCAGTGATTCAGTGGCAGAGCTTCGCCTCGTGCTCCGCGTGCCCGCTGGGCTCCAGCTGGAACGTGCAGTGCTCCACATCGAAGTGGTCGCCCAGGCAGCCCTGGAGCTCGTGCAGCATCTTCTCGTGGCCGATCGAGTCCAGGGTGTCGGAGCCGACGACGACGTGGGCGGAGAGCACGGGCATGCCGGAGGTGATCGTCCAGGCGTGCAGGTCGTGGACCTCCTCGACGCCCGGCAGGGCGAGTATGTGGGCCCGCACCTCCGCCATGTCGACGCCCTCGGGCGCCGACTCAAGCAGAACGTTCAGCGTCTCCTTCAGAAGCTTGACCGTACGCGGGACGATCATGACGCCGATGACGAGCGAGGCGATCGGGTCCGCGGCCTGCCAGCCGGTGAGCATGATCACGGTCGCCGAGACGATGACCGTCACCGAGCCGAGGGTGTCCGCCACGACCTCGAGGAAGGCGCCGCGCACATTGAGGCTGTCCTTCTGGCCGCGCATCAGCAGCGACAGCGAGATCATGTTCGCGACCAGGCCGAAGGCGCCGAAGAAGATGGCGAGCCCGCCCTGGGTGTCGGCCGGGGTGATGAACCGCTCGATGGCTTCGTAGAGCACATAGCCGCCCACGCCGAGCAGCAGCAGACAGTTGGCGAGCGCCGCGAGTATCTCGGCGCGGGCGTAACCGAAGGTGCGGCTCTCGGTGGGCGGCCGGTTCGCGAAGTGGATGGCGAGCAGGGCCATGCCGAGGCCCAGCGCGTCCGTCGCCATGTGCGTCGCGTCCGCGATGAGCGCCAGCGAATCCGCCATGATGCCGCCCACGATCTGGGCGACCATCACGGTGATCGTGATGCCGAGCGCCACCCGGAGCCGCCCCTTGTAGGCGTTGGCCGCCGTCCCCGTGGCCGGTGCCCCGTGCGTGTGTCCGTGATCGTGCCCAGCCCCCATGGAGCCCGCCTCCCGCGTCGGTCGTCGTTCTGCTGTTCGGTCGTCGCGCGACCACAGTGAACTACGGGTGGGGGGTATCTGGCAACGCGGCACTGAACACCGTTGTCATCTGCTCTGACCTGCGAAAATGGCAATGATTACCGACTGGGGAAGCGGTGCAGGTCAGCGCCGCGCGACGATCAGTGGCGCGCCGCTTCGGGGTGGTGCAGACACCATCCCGCCCACGCCGACTCGACCATCTCGCGCACCCCGCGCCGGGCCGTCCAGCCCAGCTCGGCGGCGGCAAGCCGCGCGTCGGCCACGGCACGCGGCGCGTCACCGGCGCGCGCGGGCTCGACGAGCGCCGGGCGGCGGTCACCGCTCACCTCGCCGATCAGGTCGATCAGTTCGCGCACGGAAACGCCCTCGCCCCGGCCGATGTTCACCGTCAGATCGCCCTCACCACCGCCGGCGAGCCGCCGGGCCGCCGCCAGGTGTGCCTCCGCGAGGTCGGACACGTGGATGTAGTCGCGTACGCAGGTGCCGTCCGGGGTCGGATGGGTGTCGCCGAAGATGCGGGGCGCCTCGTCGCGGGTGAGGCGGTCGAAGACCATCGGGATCACGTTGAAGACGCCGGTGTCCGCGAGCTCGGGGGCCGCGGCGCCCGCCACATTGAAGTAGCGCAGACAGACCGTCGCGATGCCGTGCGCCCGCCCGGCCGCCCGCACCAGCCACTCCCCGGCGAGTTTCGTCTCGCCATAGGGGCTGACCGGCGCGCAGGGAGTGTCCTCCCCGACGAGGTCCACGTCCGGCGGGTTGCCGTACACCGCGGCCGACGACGAGAACACGAACCGCCGCACGCCCGCCTCGGCCACCGCTTCGAGCAGCGTCGTCAGACCGCCCACGTTCTCCCGGTAATAGCGCGCGGGCTGCTCCACCGACTCGCCGACCTGCTTGCGCGCCGCGAGGTGGACCACGCCCGTGACCTCGTGCTCGGCGAGGACCTGGCGCACCAGGCCGCCGTCGAGAGCGGAGCCCTTGATGAGGGGTATGTCCGCGGGCAGCCGCCGCGGCACTCCCGAGGAGATGTCGTCCAGTACGACGACGTCCTCCCCGGCCCCGGCCATGACCCGCGCCACATGTGCCCCGATATATCCGGCCCCGCCGGTGATCAGCCATGTCATGGGCGCCCACCCTAAGGGCCCGCGCCGCAACTCCCTAAGCGAGCGCTATGCGGGCAAGCCGGGCACCAGACGGGCGCGGTTTGGAGGGGCGGCCCCCCATCCACCATGATGATCGCGAAGGCCGAGGCCCTCGCAGGCCGCCCTGAGAGCCTGTGTCATCACCCCGGCCGGGGTACGACAAAGGCTCTATCGGGGCGTGAACGGGTGGTGAACGCCCGCTTCTCATCATCCGATAGCCTCTGCCGACGTGCCGCCCGGCCGCCATGGCCAGGGGCGCCCCCCTTACGCACGTGCCCGGCGCGAGCCGCGCCGGGAATCAAGGAGTGAGTTCGTCTGTCGACCGCCATCCTCACCGGTCAGCCGGTCCCCGGGTCGCCGCTCGAAGGTGATCTGCGGTCCCTCGGCTTCGACGTGCGGGTCGCCTCCGACGCGGCGGACGCCGAGACGCTGCTCGCCGCCGTGCCGGGCGACCAGCGGGTCGCCGTCGTCGACGCGCGCTTCGTCGGTCACGTCCATGCCCTGCGCCTGGCCCTCACCGACCCCCGCTTCGCCGCCTCGGCGGTACCCGGCGCCGTCACCGCCAAGCCGCAGGCCCGCAAGGCCCTGACACGCGCGCTGCGGGCGAGCGCCGCCACCGGCGGCATCCTCACCCTCGACGCGCTCCCGGACTCCATCGCCGCGGCCATGGAGGCGGAGACCTCCGAGGGCACGGACGTGCACCGCCCCGACCTCGGCACCCTCGTCGCCACCGTCCCCACCGACCCCCAGACGCGCAACGAAGCGCGGCAGGCCGTCGCCTCCGTAGACGACGAGGCCGTACGCCTGCGCACCGCGGTCAAGTCGCGGGACGGCTTCTTCACGACGTACGCCATCAGCCCGTACTCCCGCTACATCGCCCGCTGGTGCGCACGCCGGGGCCTGACCCCGAACCAGGTCACCACCGCCTCGCTGCTCACCGCCCTGATCGCGGCGGGCTGCGCGGCCACCGGCACCCGTGGCGGCTTCGTCGCGGCGGGCCTGCTGCTGATCCTCTCCTTCGTCCTGGACTGCACCGACGGGCAGCTCGCCCGCTACTCCCTGCAGTACTCGACGCTCGGCGCCTGGCTGGACGCCACGTTCGACCGCGCCAAGGAGTACGCCTACTACGCGGGCCTCGCGCTCGGCGCGGCCCGCGGTGGCGACGACGTATGGGCACTGGCGCTCGGCGCGATGGTCCTCCAGACCTGCCGGCACGTCGTGGACTTCTCCTTCAACGAGGCGAACCACGACGCGACCGCCAACACCAGCCCCACCGCCGCCCTCTCCGACAAGCTCGACAGCGTCGGCTGGACGGTCTGGGTGCGCCGGATGATCGTGCTGCCCATCGGTGAGCGCTGGGCGATGATCGCCGTGCTCACCGCGGTCACCACCCCGCGCGTCACCCTCGTCGTCCTGCTCATCGGCTGCGCGCTCGCCGCCTGCTACACCACCGCGGGCCGTGTCCTGCGCTCGCTGACCCGCAAGGCCACCCGCACCGACCGCGCCGCGACGGCGCTGGCCGACCTCGCCGACAACGGCCCGCTCGCCTCGGCGTTCGCCGCGCTCAACCTCCCCGCCTGGCTGCGGCCCGCCCCCGCGCTCGCCTTCGCCGGGGGAGCGGCGCTCGTAAGCGTGGCCGCCTTCACGACGTACGGCAGCCCGTGGGTGGTCGTCGGCGCGGTGGTCTACGTCGTCCTGTCCGGTCTGGCGCTCGCGCGGCCCCTCAAGGCCCCCCTCGACTGGCTGGTCCCGCCGTTCTTCCGCGCCGCCGAGTACGGCACGGTCCTGGTGCTCGCGGCCAAAGCGGACGTGAACGGGGCGCTACCGGCGGCTTTCGGACTGGTGGCCGCGGTCGCCTACCATCACTACGACACGGTGTACCGCATCAAGGGCGGCACCGGCGCGCCGCCGGCCTGGCTGGTGCGCGCGATCGGCGGCCAGGAGGGCAGGGCCCTCGTGGTCGCCCTGGCCGCGGCCCTGCTGTCACCCGCAGATTTCACCGTCGCGCTCACGGCACTCGCCGTGGCCGTGGCACTCGTGGTGCTCGTCGAGAGCATCCGCTTCTGGGTCGCCGCTGAGAAAAAGGGCGCACCCGCCGTACACGATGAAGGAGAACCCGCATGATCGGCCTCGTGCTGGCGGCCGGCGCCGGACGGCGTCTTCGCCCTTACACGGACACGCTGCCCAAGGCCCTGGTGCCCGTCGATGGTGACACCACCATCCTCGACCTGACGCTCGGCAACTTCGCCGAGATCGGTCTCACCGAGGTCGCGATCATCGTCGGCTACAAGAAGGAGGCCGTCTACGAGCGCAAGGCGGCCCTGGAGGCGAAGTACGGCCTCAAGCTGACCCTGATCGACAACGACAAGGCCGAGGAGTGGAACAACGCCTACTCCCTGTGGTGCGGCCGTGACGCCATCAAGCACGACGTGATCCTCGCCAACGGCGACACCGTGCACCCGGTCTCCGTCGAGAAGACGCTGCTCGCCGCCCGCGGCAACGGCCAGAAGATCATCCTCGCCCTCGACACGGTGAAGCAGCTCGCCGACGAGGAGATGAAGGTCATCGTCGACGCCGACAAGGGCGTCCAGCGCATCACCAAGCTCATGGACCCGTCCGAGGCCACCGGTGAGTACATCGGCGTCACCCTCATCGAGGGCTCCGCCGCCGAAGAGCTGGCCGACGCCCTGAAGACCACCTTCGAGCGCGACCCCGACCTCTACTACGAGGACGGCTACCAGGAGCTGGTCAACCGCGGCTTCAAGGTCGACGTGGCCCCCATCGGCGACATCAAGTGGGTCGAGATCGACAACCACGACGACCTCGCCAAGGGCCGGGAGATCGCGTGCCAGTACTGACGAGGCTCATCCCCTCGCCGGTCGTCGTCGACATCCGGCCGGGGGCGCTCAACGACCTGGCCGGTGTCCTCGCCGACCAGCGGATCTGCTCGTCGACCGGCAAGCTCGCCATCGCCATCAGCGGTGGCTCCGGCGCGGTGCTTCGCGACCGGCTCATGCCGTCGCTGCCCGGCGCCGAGTGGTTCGAGGTGGGCGGCGGCACCCTCGATGACGCCATCAAGCTCGCCGACGCCATGAAGAAGGGCCGCTACGACGCGGTCGTGGGCCTCGGCGGCGGCAAGATCATCGACTGCGCCAAGTTCGCCGCGGCGCGCGTGGGCCTGCCGCTGGTCGCCGTCGCGACGAACCTGTCGCACGACGGCCTCTGCTCGCCCGTCGCGACCCTCGACAACGACGCGGGCCGCGGCTCGTACGGTGTGCCCAACCCCATCGCGGTCGTCATCGACCTCGATGTGATCCGTGAGGCACCCGCCCGCTTCGTGCGCTCCGGCATCGGCGACGCGCTCTCCAACATCTCGGCGATCCGGGACTGGGAGCTGGCCGCCCGCGAGCGCGGCGAGGACATAGACGGCCTCGCGGCCGCCATGGCCCGGCAGGCCGGCGAGGCCGTGCTGCGCCACCCCGGAGGCGTCGGCGACGACGGTTTCCTCCAGGTCCTCGCCGAAGGTCTGGTCCTCACCGGCATCGCGATGTCCGTGTCGGGCGACTCCCGCCCGGCGTCCGGCGCCTGCCACGAGATCAACCACGCCTTCGACCTCCTCCACCCCAAGCGCGCCGCCAGCCACGGCGAGCAGTGCGGCCTCGGCGCGGCCTTCGCGATGCACCTGCGCGGTGCCCGCGAGGAGTCGGCGTACATGGCATCGGTGCTGCGCCGCCACGGCCTGCCCGTACTGCCGGAGGAGATCGGCTTCACCGTGGAGGAGTTCGTGAAGGTCGTGGAGTTCGCTCCGCAGACCCGCCCGGGCCGCTACACGATCCTGGAACACCTCGACCTGTCCACCGACCAGATCAGGGACGCATACGCCGACTATGCAAAAGCCATCGGTAGCTGAGCTCCGCCCGGTTGTTCACCCCCCGGGGGTGAAGGACCGGCGCAGCGGCGAACACTGGGCCGGCCGGCTCTACATGCGCGAGGTCTCCCTGCGCATCGACCGGCACCTGGTGAACACGCGGGTCACGCCCAACCAGCTGACCTACGTGATGACCGTCGCCGGCGCCCTCGCCGCCCCGGCCCTGCTGGTGCCGGGGATCACGGGCGCCGTGCTCGGCGTGCTCGCGGTCCAGCTCTATCTGCTGCTCGACTGCGTCGACGGCGAGATCGCCCGCTGGAAGAAGCAGTACTCGATGGCGGGCGTCTACCTCGACCGCGTCGCCGCCTACCTGTGCGACGCCGCGGTCCTGGTCGGCTTCGGCCTGCGCGCCGCCGACCTGTGGGGCACCGGACGCATCGACTGGCTGTGGGCCTTCCTCGGCACCCTGGCCGCCCTCGGCGCGATCCTGATCAAGGCGGAGACCGACCTCGTCGGCGTCGCCCGCCACCAGACGGGCAAGGAGCCGGTCAAGGAGTCGGCGTCCGAGCCGCGCTCCTCCGGTATGGCGCTGGCCCGCAAGGCGGCCGCCGCGCTCAAGTTCCACCGGCTGATCCTCGGCGTCGAGGCGTCCCTGCTGATCCTGGTCCTCGCGATCGTGGACCAGGCCCGCGGCGACCTGTTCTTCTCGCGCGTGGGCGTCGCGGTCCTCGCGGGCATCGCGATGCTCCAGACCCTGCTCCACCTCGTGTCCATCCTCGTATCGAGCAGGTTGAAGTGAACACCCCGGCACAAGAGCTGAAGGTCGGCGCCGTCATCATCACGATGGGCAACCGGCCACAGGAGCTGCGCGCCCTCCTCGACTCGGTCGCCAAGCAGGACGGCGACCCGGTCGAGGTGGTCGTGGTCGGCAACGGCGCCCCCGTCCCCGAGGTCCCCGAAGGCGTACGCACCGTCGAACTGCCCGAGAACCTCGGCATCCCCGGCGGCCGCAACATCGGCATCGAGGCGTTCGGGTCCGGCGGCACCGACGTCGACATCCTGCTCTTCCTCGACGACGACGGCCTGCTCGCGAACACGGACACGGCACGGCTGTGCCGCGAGGCCTTCGCCGCCGACCCGAAGCTCGGCATCATCAGCTTCCGCATCGCCGACCCGGACACCGGCGAGACCCAGCGACGCCACGTGCCCCGGCTGCGGGCCTCCGACCCGATGCGCTCCTCGCGCGTGACGACGTTCCTCGGCGGCGCCAACGCCGTCCGTACGAAGGTCATCGCCGAGGTCGGCCCGCTGCCCGGCGAGTTCTTCTACGCGCACGAGGAGACCGACCTCGCCTGGCGCGCCCTGAACGCCGGCTGGATGATCGACTACCGGTCCGACATGGTGCTCCTGCACCCCACGACCGCCCCCTCCCGGCACGCGGTCTACCACCGCATGGTGGCCCGCAACCGCGTCTGGCTCGCCCGCCGCAACCTCCCCGCGCTCCTCGTCCCGGTCTACCTGGGCGTCTGGATGCTCCTCACCCTCGCCCGGCGCCCCTCGCGACCGGCCCTGAAGGCGTGGTTCGGCGGCTTCAAGGAGGGCTGGACCACCCCGTGCGGCCCGCGCACTCCCATGAAGTGGCGTACGGTGTGGCGGCTGACGCGACTGGGCCGCCCTCCTGTCATCTGACAAGCTCGGATCTGAGAGCATCTGGGCCATACCCCGGTCCCTGGCCCACGCCTACGCCCGACCGGCTGCGCATCTGAAGACGAAAGTTTCCACTCGTGAGTGAGACAACGCATGACGGCGGAGTCGCGGTGACAGCATCCCCGTCGACACCGCCGCCCGATGACGGGCTCTCCCGCGCCGAACTCGCCGCCAAGTACGGTCTGACCGTCAGCGGCGCACGGCCCGGACTTTTCGAGTACGTCCGCCAGCTCTGGGGACGGCGCCACTTCATCCTCGCCTTCTCCCAGGCCAAGCTCACCGCCCAGTACAGCCAGGCCAAGCTCGGCCAGCTGTGGCAGGTGGCGACGCCGCTCCTGAACGCGCTCGTCTACTTCCTCATCTTCGGCCTCATCCTGGACGCCGACCGGGGCTTCGAGCGCGAGGTCTACATCCCGTTCCTGGTCACGGGTGTCTTCGTCTTCACCTTCACGCAGAGCTCGGTGATGGCGGGCGTCCGGGCGATCTCGGGCAACCTCGGCCTGGTGCGCGCGCTGCACTTCCCGCGCGCCTCGCTGCCGGTCTCCTTCTCGCTCCAGCAGCTCCAGCAGCTGCTCTTCTCGATGATCGTGCTGTTCATCATCACGATCGGCTTCGGCAGCTACCCCAGGCTGTCGTGGCTGCTGATCGTCCCGGTCCTGGTGCTCCAGTTCCTCTTCAACACCGGCCTCGCGATGATCATGGCGAGGCTCGGCAGCAAGACCCCCGACCTCGCGCAGCTGATGCCCTTCGTGATGCGTACGTGGATGTACGCATCCGGCGTGATGTTCTCCATCCCGGTCATGCTCAAGGACCACCCCGCCTGGATCGCGGACATCCTCCAGTGGAACCCGGCCGCCATCTATATGGACCTGATGCGCTTCGCGCTCATCGACGGCTACGGCTCCGAGAACCTGCCGCCGCACGTCTGGGCGGTCGCGGGCGGCTGGGCCCTCCTGCTCGCCGTCGGCGGCTTCGTGTATTTCTGGAAGGCTGAGGAGCGGTACGGCCGTGGCTGATGAGAAGACCCCCGACCTCGACAAGGGCGGTAACGCCTCCAAGGCGCACATCCCCACCGTCATCGCCGACGAGCTGCACATCGTCTACCGCGTCAACGGCGCGAAGACCGGCAAGGGCAGTGCCACCTCCGCGCTGAGCCGCATCCTCAGGCGCGGCGAGGAGCGCGGTGTGCGCAAGGTGCACGCCGTGCGCGGCGTCAGCTTCACCGCCTACCGCGGCGAGGCCATCGGCCTGATCGGCTCGAACGGCTCCGGCAAGTCCACCCTGCTGCGCGCCATCGCGGGCCTGCTCCCCGCCGAGCAGGGCAAGGTCTACACCGACGGCCAGCCCTCGCTGCTCGGCGTGAACGCGGCCCTGATGAACGATCTGACGGGCGAGCGGAACGTCATCCTCGGCGGACTCGCGATGGGCATGTCCCGCGAGCAGGTCAAGGCGCGCTACCAGGAGATCGTCGACTTCTCCGGGATCAACGAGAAGGGTGACTTCATCACCCTGCCGATGCGCACGTACTCCTCCGGCATGGCGGCCCGCCTGCGGTTCTCCATCGCGGCCGCCAAGGACCACGACGTCCTGATGATCGACGAGGCCCTGGCCACCGGCGACCGCAAGTTCCAGAAGCGCTCCGAGGCCCGCATCCGCGAGCTGCGCAAGGAGGCCGGCACGGTCTTCCTCGTCAGCCACAACAACAAGTCCATCCGCGACACCTGCGACCGCGTGCTCTGGCTCGAGCGCGGCGAGCTGCGCATGGACGGGCCGACCGACGAGGTCATCAAGGAGTACGAGAAGTTCACGGGCAAGTAGCCCGATTGCGCCATCGCGGACCCACTCGTTCGAGGACAGGGCCCCGCCGGGATCCCCCCGGCGGGGCCCTGTCGTCCACGCGGGCCCGTCGCGCCCCACCGGTTTCCCAACTTCCCGGCGCACGGGGAAGGTTGACGCCAATCGGTGTGTTGTTGTGATGTGCCGAACACCCCGACGAACCGTGCGGGGTTGTACAACGTAAGCTGTACCGGTGCTGATTCGCGGCAAGTGGGGCGATATGGAGCGATGCCCCGGCCGGGCCACGGCCCGCCTCGGACAGGGCCGGGCGGCGTGTCCGAAATAGGATGTATTGGGTCGGCAGTGTAGAACGGGAGATGTGACGGCAATGGCTACGGATGATCTCCGGCTCCGCGATGCATCCGCCGTCCTCGACAAGGCCGCGGGCGAGAACTTCCCCGTGGCCCCCTTCTTCCTGCCCCGCGCCTGGCGCGACGACCTCATGGCCGTCTATGGAGTGGTGCGGCTCATCGACGACATCGGCGACAGCGACCTCGCACCCGAAGCCGCACACGCCCGCTACCTCGGCCTCGACCCGGCCCACGCCGACGACCCGCCGCGGCTGCTCGACGCCGTCGAGGCCGACCTCGGCAGGCTCTTCGACGGCGGCGAACCCGGCCACCCTCTGGTGCGGGCACTGCGGCCCACGGCCGAACGCACCGCCGTGACGATCGACCCCTTCCTCGGACTGATCGCGGCCAACCGCCAGGACCAGCACGTCACGCGCTACAAGACCTTCGACGACCTCGTGGCGTACTGCGCGCTCTCGGCGAACCCCATCGGCCGCCTGGTTCTCGCCATCACCGGCACCACCACCCCCGAACGCCTGCGTCTCTCCGACGCCATCTGCACCGGGCTCCAGATCATCGAGCACATCCAGGACGTCGCCGAGGACCTGCGGCGCGACCGCGTCTACCTGCCGATCGAGGACATGTTGCGCTTCCACGTCAGCGAGGCCGACCTGGCCGCGCCCACAGCGGGCGCATCGGTGCGCGCACTGGTCGCATACGAAACAGAACGCGCCCGGCGCCTCCTGAATGAAGGCACCCCCCTGGTGGGTAGCGTCCACGGCAGGCTGAAGCTGCTGCTGGCCGGCTTCGTGGCAGGGGGGAGGGCGGCGGCGCACGCGATCGCCGCCGCCGGATACGACGTACTTCCCGGTCCACCCAAGCCCACCAAGCCCCGCCTGCTGCGCGAGGCCGGGGCGGTTCTGCGAGGAGAGGGGTGAGCCGGGCCGTGGAGTCAGATCCGCAGGTGTCCGCGCCGGTGCTCGCCGCGTACAGCTACTGCGAGACCGTCACCGGGCAGCAGGCGCGCAACTTCGCGTACGGCATCCGGCTGCTGCCCGCGCCCAAGCGGCGCGCCATGTCCGCCCTCTACGCCCTCTCCCGGCGCGTGGACGACATCGGCGACGGCGCGCTCGCGCCACAGGTCAAGGCGGACCGGCTCGACGAGACCCGGCAGCTCCTCGCCCGGATCCGCGCGGGAGAGGTGGCGGAGGACGACACCGACCCGGTGGCCGTCGCCCTCGCCCACGCCGCGGCGCACTTCCCCATCCCCATGGAGGGGCTCGACGAACTCATCGACGGCGTCCTGATGGACGTACGCGGTGAGACGTACGAGACCTGGGAGGACCTGAAGGCCTACTGCCGCTGTGTCGCCGGGGCCATCGGACGGCTCTCGCTCGGCGTGTTCGGCACGGAGCGGGGGGCGCTCGATGCCGAGCGCGCGCCGGAGTATGCCGACACGCTCGGCCTCGCGCTCCAACTGACCAACATTCTCCGGGACGTTCGCGAGGACGCCGTGGGCGGCCGGACCTATCTGCCCGCCGAGGACCTCGCCAAATTCGGCTGCTCCGCCGGGTTCTTCGGCGCCACACCGCCCGCCGGATCCGACTTCACGGGCCTCGTCCACTTCGAGGTGCGCCGCGCCCGCGCCCTGTTCGCCGAGGGCTACCGCCTGCTCCCCATGCTCGACCGGCGCAGCGGCGCCTGCGTCGCGGCCATGGCGGGCATCTACCGCCGCCTCCTCGACCGCATCGAACGGGAACCGGAGGCCGTCCTGCGCGGCCGCGTCTCGCTGCCGGGCCACGAGAAGGCGTACGTCGCCGTGCGCGGACTGTCCGGCCTCGACGCGCGGACCGTCTCACGGCAGACGGTCAGGAGGCGCGCGTGAGGTGCGTCAGAGGAAGCGGGGAGACGGCTGAGGCGGCCCCCGTGAAGCGGTGGGCAACCCTCCGCTCCATGGTCGCGTCCCAGACTGCGACAGCCGAAAGGGAGGGCGCGTGAACAGCGAGGACATGCGGCCGGACGGGTCGCCCGCAGATGCCGGAGGCCGCCCTGGTGGGGCGGCCGCCGTAGTGATCGGCGGCGGGCTCGCGGGCATCACAGCCGCGCTCTCGCTGGCCGACGCGGGACTGCGCGTGACGCTCCTGGAGGGGCGGCCGCGCCTCGGCGGCCTCGCGTTCTCCTTCCGGCGCGGCGAGCTGACCGTCGACAACGGCCAGCACGTCTACCTGCGCTGCTGCACCGCCTACCGCTGGTTCCTCGACCGCGTCGACGGCGCGCACCTGGCGCCCTTGCAGGAACGTCTCGACGTGCCCGTGCTCGACGCCGACCGCAACCGCCTCGGACGGCTGCGCCGCGCCGAGCTGCCCGTGCCGCTGCATCTGGCGGCGAGCCTCGCCACGTATCCGCACCTCTCGCTCGCCGAGCGCGCGAAGGTGGGGCGCGCGGCGCTCGCCCTCAAGGGGCTCGACCCGGCCGACCCCGTCCTCGACGGCCAGGACTTCGGCAGCTGGCTGGCCCGGCACGGCCAGTCACCGCGCGCCATCGAGGCCCTGTGGGACCTGGTGGGCGTCGCCACGCTCAACGCCGTCGCGGGGGACGCCTCGCTCGGGCTCGCCGCGATGGTGTTCAAGACCGGGCTGCTCTCCGACCCGGGCGCCGCCGACATCGGCTGGTCCCGGGTGCCGCTCGGCGAGCTGCACGACACGCTGGCCCGCAAGGCGCTCGACGCCGCGGGCGTGCGCACCGAACTGCGGGCACGTGTCTCCTCCCTCTCCCGCACGGGCGACGGCGGCTGGCGCGTGCAGGTGCCCGGCGAGACCATCGAGGCCGACACCGTCGTGCTCGCCGTGCCGCAGCACGAGGCGCACGACCTGCTCCCCGACGGCGCGCTCGACCACCCCGACCGGCTCCTCGACATCGACAACGCACCGATCCTCAACGTCCACGTCGTCTACGACAGGAAGGTGCTGAAGCGGCCGTTCTTCGCCGCCCTCGGCACCCCCGTCCAGTGGGTCTTCGACCGGACCGAGGCCTCCGGCCTCACCGACGGGCAGTACCTCGCTCTCTCGCAGTCCGCCGCCCACGACGAGATCGACGCGCCCGTCGCCGCGCTGCGCGAGCGCTATCTGCCCGAGCTGGAGCGGCTGCTGCCCGCCGCGCACGGCGCGCGGGTACGGGACTTCTTCGTCACCCGCGAGCGCACGGCCACCTTCGCCCCCACTCCCGGCGTCGGCCGGCTCAGGCCCCCGGCCCGCACCAAGGCCCGCGGCCTCTACCTCGCGGGCGCGTGGACCGCCACCGGCTGGCCCGCGACCATGGAGAGCGCCGTACGCAGCGGGATCAGCGCGGCCGAGGCCGCGCTCCGCGCACTCGACCGCCCCCGTGACCACCTCTTCGCATTCGAGGAGGCGGCGGCGTGAAGCTCGACCTCCTGGGGTCAGGTCCCCAGAGAACCAGCACCGGAACAAGAGGAGAAACTGTGCCGACTGTGCCCTCGGCCGAAACGGCTGCCGACACGGTGGACGTGACCTCACTGCTCGAGCGCGGAAGGACGCTGGCCACCCCGGTGCTGCGGGCCGCGGTGGACCGTCTCGCGTCGCCCATGGACACCGTCGCCGCCTACCACTTCGGGTGGATCGACGCCGCGGGCAACCCGTCCGACGGCGACGGCGGCAAGGCCGTGCGCCCCGCGCTCGCCCTGCTCTCCGCCGAGGCCGCGGGCGCGGCCCCCGAGGTCGGCGTCCCCGGCGCGGTCGCCGTCGAACTCGTGCACAACTTCTCGCTCCTCCACGACGACCTCATGGACGGCGACGAGCAGCGCCGCCACCGCGACACCGTATGGAAGGTGCACGGGCCCGCGCAGGCCATCCTCGTCGGCGACGCCCTCTTCGCGCTCGCCAACGAGATCCTGCTCGAGATCGGCACCGTCGAGGCGGGCCGCGCCACGCGCCGCCTCACCACCGCCACCCGCGCGCTGATCGACGGCCAGGCCCAGGACATCTCCTACGAGCACCGCGAGCGGGTCACCGTCGAGGAGTGCCTGGAGATGGAGGGCAACAAGACCGGCGCCCTGCTCGCCTGCGCCGTCTCCATCGGCGCCGTCCTCGGCGGCGCGGACGACCGCACCGCCGACATCCTGGAGAAGTACGGCTACCACCTCGGCCTCGCCTTCCAGGCCGTCGACGACCTGCTCGGCATCTGGGGCGACCCGGAGGCCACCGGCAAGCAGACGTGGAGCGATCTGCGTCAGCGCAAGAAGTCCCTGCCCGTCGTCGCCGCGCTCGCCGCGGGCGGGCCCGCCTCCGAGCGCCTTGGCGAACTCCTCGCCGCCGACGCCAAGAGCAGTGACTTCGACAGCTTCTCCGAGGAGGAGTTCGCCGCGCGCGCCGCCCTCATCGAAGAGGCCGGCGGACGCGAGTGGACCGCCGAGGAGGCCCGCCGCCAGCACACCATCGCCATCGAGGCACTGGACACCGTCGAGATGCCGGACCGGGTGCGGGCGCAGCTCGTCGCGCTCGCCGACTTCGTCGTCGTACGGAAGAGATGATCACTATCGGCCAGATATGACTCGCAGTCGCCGGCCGGCGCCCAGCGCGTCGGCCGACGGCGGACCCAGAGCAGAGGAACCGACTGCACGAAGGGGAAGCCATGACAGCGACGACCGACGGAAGCA
Organism: Streptomyces anatolicus; assembly: GCF_019400875.1. Classification (NCBI taxonomy): domain Bacteria; kingdom Bacillati; phylum Actinomycetota; class Actinomycetes; order Kitasatosporales; family Streptomycetaceae; genus Streptomyces; species Streptomyces anatolicus. Next base: position 18,938 of record NZ_WMBF01000023.1, read on the forward strand.
CCGGAGCGGTGACGCCCCGTGTGGCCGCGGCCAGCCAGCCCATCGAAACGATCGCCGCGCCGGCGGGCGCACGGGACGCCGCCGCGCGCGCCATACAGCGCTCGGCCGACTTCCTGCTCTCCCGGCAGGACGCCGAGGGGTGGTGGAAGGGCGACCTCGAGACCAACGTGACCATGGACGCCGAGGATCTTCTCCTGCGGCAGTTCCTCGGCATCGGGGACGAGCACACCACACACGCCGCCGCGCTCTTCATCCGCGGTGAGCAGCGCGAGGACGGCACCTGGGCCACGTTCTTCGGCGGCCCCGGCGAACTCTCCACCACCATCGAGGCGTACGTCGCGCTCCGCCTGGCAGGGGACCGGCCCGACGAGCCGCACATGGCGAAGGCCGCCGAGTGGATCAGGGACCGGGGCGGCATCGCCGCGAGCCGCGTCTTCACGCGCATCTGGCTCGCCCTCTTCGGCTGGTGGAACTGGGACGACCTGCCCGAACTCCCCCCGGAACTCATCTACTTCCCCTCATGGGTCCCGCTCAACATCTACGACTTCGGCTGCTGGGCCAGGCAGACGATAGTGCCGCTCACCATCGTCTCCGCCAAGCGTCCCGTGCGCCCCGCGCCCTTCGCGCTGGACGAGCTGCACACCGACGCGGGCGAGCCGAACCCGGCCAGAGCACTGGCGCCCGTGGCGAGTTGGGACGGCGTCTTCCAGCGGCTCGACAAGGCGCTGCACGTCTACCACAAGGTCGCGCCGAGACGGCTGCGCAAGGCCGCGATGAACAGCGCGGCCCGCTGGATCATCGAACGGCAGGAGAACGACGGCTGCTGGGGCGGGATCCAGCCGCCCGCGGTCTACTCCATCATCGCGCTGCACCTGCTCGGCTACGACCTTGAGCACCCGGTGCTCAAGGCCGGGCTCGCCTCGCTCGACCGGTTCGCCGTCCGGCGCGAGGACGGCGCCCGGATGATCGAGGCCTGCCAGTCACCCGTGTGGGACACCTGCCTCGCGACGATCGCCCTCGCCGACGCCGGACTCCCCGCCGACCACCCGCAGTTGGTCAAGGCCGCCGACTGGATGCTCGGCGAGCAGGTCGTGCGGCCCGGCGACTGGTCGGTGCGCAGGCCCGGACTGACCCCGGGCGGCTGGGCGTTCGAGTTCCACAACGACAACTACCCCGACATCGACGACACCGCCGAGGTCGCCCTCGCGCTGCGCCGGGTCGCGCACCCGGACAAGGAGCGGGTGGACAACGCCATCGAGCGCGGGGTGCGCTGGACCCTCGGGATGCAGTCGAGGAACGGCGCCTGGGCCGCCTTCGACGTCGACAACACCAGCCCCTTCCCCAACCGGCTGCCGTTCTGCGACTTCGGCGAGGTCATCGACCCGCCGTCCGCCGACGTCACCGGGCACGTCGTGGAGATGCTCGCCGTCGAGGGCCTGTCCCACGATCCGCGCACCCGGCGCGGCATCGAGTGGCTGCTCGCCGAACAGGAGCCGAACGGCGCCTGGTTCGGACGCTGGGGCGTCAACTACGTATACGGCACCGGGTCGGTGGTGCCCGCGCTGATCGCGGCCGGACTGCCCGCCTCGCACGCCTCGATCCGGCGCGCCGTGAGCTGGCTGGAGTCGGTGCAGAACGACGACGGCGGCTGGGGCGAGGACCTGCGCTCCTACCGCGACCGGGGCTGGGTCGGACGCGGCACGTCGACCGCCTCGCAGACCGCCTGGGCGCTGCTCGCACTCCTGTCGGCGGGCGAGCGCGAGGCCGCGTCCGTGGAGCGGGGCGTGACGTTCCTCGCCCGGACCCAGCGCGCGGACGGCTCCTGGGACGAGCCGTACTTCACCGGGACCGGCTTCCCCTGGGACTTCTCCATCAACTACCACCTCTACCGGCAGGTGTTCCCGCTCACCGCGCTCGGCAGGTACGTCAACGGCGAACCGTTCGCGGGCGGCCCCTGCCACACGCCCAAGGGGAGCTGATGGGCGAGGCCCCGGCCCGTCGGCCGGGCCCCGCACCGCTGCTGATCGCCTGCGCGCTCGGCATCGAACGCCTCGCCCTGCGCACCGGCGACCATGGGGGCGCCCCGGGAGCCATGACCGTGCTGCGCACCGGCATGGGACCGGAGAACGCCGAGCGGGCCGTCGGCGGGGCGCTCGGCAGCGGGCCGCTGCGGGACGCGGCCGTCCTCGCCACCGGCTTCTGCGCGGGGCTCGCCCCCGGCATGCACCCCGGTGACCTCGTCGTCGCCGGGGAGACCAGGGACGCGTACGGCAGCACGCCGTGCACGGGCACGGAACTGCTCGTCGAGGAGCTGGCGCGGGCCCTGCCCGGGCGCACCGTGCACACCGGCCCGCTCACCGGCTCCGACCACGTCGTGCGCGGCCCCGAGCGCGGCGCCCTGCTCGCCACCGGGGCGATCGCCGTGGACATGGAGTCCGCCGCCACGCTGCGCAGCGCGGTACGCGCCGGACGGCGGCCCGTTGCCGCCGTCCGGGTGGTCGTGGACGCCCCGCAGCACGAACTCGTCCGCATCGGCACCCTGCGCGGTGGAATATCAGCGTTCCGCGTCCTTCGTGCCGTGCTTCCCGCTTTCTTCGAATGGCACCGTTCCTCTTTGCTCCCCCGGAGGTGAGCCAGATGGCCATGCCGCTGCGCCAGACCATCAAGGTCGCTACGTATCTCTTTGAACAGAAGCTCCGCAAGCGTGACAAGTTCCCCCTGATCGTCGAGTTGGAGCCGCTCTTCGCGTGCAACCTCAAATGCGAGGGATGCGGGAAGATCCAGCACCCGGCCGGTGTGCTCAAGCAGCGCATGCCGGTCGCCCAGGCCGTGGGCGCCGTCCTGGAGTCCGGTGCGCCGATGGTCTCCATCGCCGGTGGCGAGCCGCTGATGCACCCTCAGATCGATGAGATCGTCCGGCAGTTGGTGGCCAAGAAGAAGTACGTCTTCCTCTGCACCAACGCCATGCTGCTGCGCAAGAAGATCGAGAACTTCACGCCGTCGCCGTACTTCGCGTTCGCCGTGCACATCGACGGCATGCGGGAGCGGCACGACGAGTCCGTCGCGAAGGAGGGCGTGTTCGACGAGGCGGTGGAGGCCATCAAGGAGGCCAAGAAGCGCGGCTTCCGCGTCACCACCAACTCCACGTTCTTCAACACCGACACCCCGCAGACGATCATCGAGGTGCTCAATTACCTCAACGACGACCTGAAGGTCGACGAGATGATGCTCTCGCCCGCCTACGCCTACGAGAAAGCACCCGACCAGGAGCACTTCCTGGGCGTCGAACAGACCCGGGAACTCTTCAAGAAGGCCTTCGCGGGCGGCAACCGCCGCCGCTGGCGGCTGAACCACTCGCCGCTCTTCCTGGACTTCCTGGAGGGCAAGGCGGACTTCCCGTGCACCGCCTGGGCGATCCCGAACTACTCGCTCTTCGGCTGGCAGCGCCCCTGCTACCTGATGAGCGACGGCTACGTCCCGACGTACCGGGAACTCATCGAGGAGACCGACTGGGACAAGTACGGCCGCGGCAAGGACCCGCGCTGCGCCAACTGCATGGCGCACTGCGGCTACGAACCGACCGCCGTCCTCGCCACCATGGGCTCCCTCAAGGAGTCCATCCGCGCCGCCCGCGAGACGGTCGCAGGAAGCCGCGGCTGACGAACGAACCAGTAAGGGGGCCCGAGCATGACCATTCTCGACACCATCCGGGGGCCGCGCGACCTGAAGGCGCTGACCGAGGCAGAGCTGGACGAACTGTCCCAGGAGATCCGGGAGTTCCTGGTCCACGCGGTCGCCAGAACGGGCGGTCACCTCGGGCCCAACCTGGGGGTGGTGGAACTCTCCGTCGCCCTGCACCGGGCCTTCGCCTCACCCGTCGACCGCATCGTGTGGGACACCGGCCACCAGAGCTACGTACACAAGCTGCTGACAGGACGTCAGGATTTTTCCAAGCTGCGCGGCAAGGGCGGCCTCTCGGGCTACCCCTCGCGTGAGGAGTCCGAGCACGACATCGTCGAGAACAGCCACGCCTCGACCGCGCTCGGCTGGGCGGACGGTCTCGCCAAGGCGCGCCAGGTGCGCGGCGAGCGGGGCCATGTGGTCGCCGTCATCGGGGACGGCGCGCTGACCGGGGGCATGGCGTGGGAGGCGCTGAACAACATCGCCGCCGCGCAGGACCGGCCGCTGATCATCGTCGTCAACGACAACGAACGGTCCTACGCCCCGACCATCGGCGGCCTCGCCGACCACCTCGCCACGCTGCGGACCACCGACGGCTATGAACGGGTGCTCGCCTGGGGCAAGGACATACTCCAGCACACCCCCGTCGTCGGAAAGCCGCTCTACGAGTCGCTGCACGGCGCCAAGAAGGGGTTCAAGGACGCCATCGCGCCGCAGGGCATGTTCGAGGACCTGGGGCTCAAGTACGTGGGGCCGATCGACGGGCACGACATCGGCGCCGTCGAGTCGGCCCTGCGCCGGGCGAAACGCTTCCACGGGCCGGTCCTGGTCCACTGCCTCACCGAGAAGGGCCGGGGCTTCGAGCCCGCGCTCGCGGACGAGGCCGACCGCTTCCACACCGTCGGCGTCATGGACCCCCTCACCTGCGAGTCCCTGGCGCCCGCGGGCGGCCCCTCCTGGACCTCGGTGTTCGGGGACGAGATCGTCCGCATCGGCGCCGAGCGCGAGGACGTCGTCGCCATCACCGCAGCCATGCTGGGGCCGGTCGGCCTGAAGAAGTTCGCCGAGACCTACCCGGACCGCGTCTGGGACGTCGGCATCGCCGAGCAGCACGCGGCGGTATCGGCCGCCGGGCTCGCCACCGGCGGCCTCCACCCCGTCGTGGCGGTCTACGCCACCTTCCTCAACCGCGCCTTCGACCAGCTCCTGATGGATGTCGCGCTGCACCGATGCGGGGTGACGTTCGTGCTGGACCGCGCCGGGGTCACCGGCGTGGACGGGGCCTCGCACAACGGCATGTGGGACCTTTCGATCCTCCAGGTCGTGCCCGGTCTGCGGATCGCCGCGCCACGCGACGCCGATCAGCTGCGCGCGCAGCTGCGGGAGGCGGTCGCGGTGGACGACGCGCCGACGCTCGTCCGCTTCCCCAAGGAGTCGGTGGGGCCCGCGATCCCCGCGGTGGGCCGGGTCGGCGGCATGGACGTACTGCTCCAGGACGACGAACCCGACGTACTGCTCGTGGCGGTCGGGGTGATGGCGCCGGTCTGTCTGCAGGCCGCCGAACTGCTCCGGGCGCGCGGGCTGCGCTGCACCGTCGTCGACCCGCGCTGGGTCAAGCCGGTCGACGAGGAGCTGCCCGGACTCGCCGCGCGGCACCGCCTCGTGGCGGTCGTCGAGGACAACAGCCGCGCCGCCGGGGTCGGCTCCGCCGTCGCGCTCGCCCTCGGGGACGCCGAAGTGGACGTACCGGTAAGGCGGTTCGGCATTCCCGAGCAGTTCCTCGCGCACGCCAAGCGCAGCGAAGTCCTTGCCGACCTCGGGCTCACACCGATCGAGATCGCGGGACGGATCGGGGCCACGCTGGCGGCCGAGGAAGGCGCCGGGGAGCGGAACGCGGGCAAGGAGCACAGCGTATGACCAAGGAGTTCGACCTCGGCAGGCTGCTCGCCGAGCGGGGCGCCGAGCGGTACGAGCTGCACGCCAGGCACCTCAATCACCAGCTGCCGCGCATGCTGCACACCATCGGCTTCGACAAGGTCTACGAGCGGGCCGAGGGCGCCTACTTCTGGGACGCCGACGGCAACGACTACCTCGACATGCTGGCGGGCTTCGGCGTGATGGGCCTCGGCCGGCACCACCCCGTCGTACGCAAGGCGCTGCACGACGTCCTCGACGCCTCCCTCGCCGACCTCACCCGCTTCGACTGCCAGCCGCTGCCCGGCCTGCTCGCCGAGCGGCTGCTCGGCCACAGCCCGCACCTGGACCGGGTCTTCTTCGGCAACAGCGGCACGGAGGCCGTCGAGACCGCGCTGAAGTTCGCCCGGTACGCGACGGGGAAGCCGCGCGTGCTGTACTGCGCGCACGCCTTCCACGGGCTGACCACCGGATCGCTCTCCGTCAACGGCGAGAGCGGCTTCCGGGACGGCTTCGCCCCGCTGCTGCCCGACACCGCCGTGCCGCTGGGCGATCTGGACGCGCTGCGCGCGGAGCTGCACCACGGCGACGTCGCCGCACTGATCGTCGAGCCCGTCCAGGGCAAGGGCGTGCACGCCGCACCGCCCGGATATCTGCGCGGCGCCCAGGAGTTGCTGCACCGGCACAAGGCGCTCCTTATCGCCGACGAGGTGCAGACGGGCCTCGGCAGGACCGGTGACTTCTACGCCTACCAGCACGAGGAGGGCGTCGAACCGGACCTGGTCTGCGTCGCCAAGGCGCTGTCGGGCGGCTATGTGCCGGTCGGCGCCACCCTCGGCAAGGACTGGATCTTCAAGAAGGTCTACTCGTCGATGGACCGGGTGCTAGTCCACTCGGCGAGCTTCGGCTCCAACGCGCAGGCCATGGCGGCGGGGCTCGCCGTCCTCGCCGTCATGGAGGACGAGGAGGTCGTCGAGAACGCCCGGGTGACGGGGGAACTCCTGAAGACCCGGCTCGCCGCGCTCGTCGACCGCTATGAGCTGCTGAGCGAGGTGCGCGGCCGGGGACTCATGGTCGGCATCGAGTTCGGGCGGCCCAAGTCGCTGAAGCTGCGCGGGCGTTGGTCGATGCTCCAGGCCGCCCGCAAGGGCCTCTTCGCGCAGATGGTCGTCGTACCGCTGCTGCAGAAGCACCGCATCCTCACCCAGGTCTCCGGCGACCATCTGGAGGTCATCAAGCTGATCCCGCCGCTGACGGTGGGGGAGCGGGAGGTGGACCGCTTCGTGGAGGCGTTCACCGCCGTCATGGACGAGGCGCACAGCGGTGGCGGGCTCATGTGGGACTTCGGCAAGACGCTGGTGAAGCAGGCGGTCGGCAACCGCTGAGGCGCCCTCGCCGGGTGCGCTTTCCTCCAGGGAGGCGCGGCTTTTGCCTCTCGGGCAAGAAAGTTGCCCGAGAGGCAAGGCTCTGGCTGAATCGGGGTATGAGCCCCGCCGAGTCCGCTGAGGCCCCAGAGCCCGCTGAGGCTCCAGAGTCCGTCGAGCCGCCGCCCGAGCCGCCCCAGGCGGCCCCGGCCGAGGCACTGCCCGCCGTCGCGCCGCGACTGCGCGAGCTGCGCCGCCGCGCCTCCCTCACGCTGGAGGCCGCCGCCCGCACCGCGGGGCTCTCGCCCGCCCATCTGTCCCGCCTGGAGACCGGGCAGCGCCAGCCCTCGCTGCCGATGCTGCTCGCGCTCGCCCGCGTCTACGGTGCGACGGTCTCCGAGCTGCTCGGCGAGACGGTCGCAGACCTGGACGCGGTCGTCCGGGGCGCCGACATGGAGCCGACCCGCGCGGGCGGCTGGACCTACTGGCAGGCGGGCGCCCCGGGCCGCGGCATGCAGGCGCTGCGCGTGCACGTCCCCTACGGGGCGCAGGGTGACATCGTGCGCGTCCACCCCGGCGAGGAGTGGCTGTACGTCATCGGCGGACGGCTGCGGCTGCGCCTCGGGGACACCGCGCACCTCCTCGCGCCGGGCGACAGCGCGCACTTCGACTCGCTGACCCCGCACCGGATCGCCGCCGCCGACCGGGGCGGCGCCGACCTGCTGTTCGTACACACCTTGTTGCAGAGCCCCGCCACCGCGCTGTGCCTCGGTGGCCCCACGCAGGGAGAACCGACATGACCGAACCCGAGCCGCACGGATCCGCCCGCCCCGCCCGATCCGAGCGGCCCGCCGAGAACACGATGGAGGAGAAGTTCCCGCGGGCGCTCTGGGTCCGGCTGATCATCTATGTGGCGGTCGGCCACATCTTCGCGGCCTTCGTCTATCTGCTCTTCGAACTGGGAGCGCAGAACAAGTGAGGGACGCGGGGGACCGCCTCGGACTCATCAGTCGAGCAGGCGCTCGCGCAGCCGCTCCCGCGTCTCAGGGGTCACCTTGAGGCCTTCGGCGAGATACGTGTCCGTGTCGCCCCAGGTCTCCTCGATCGTCTCGAAGGCCGCCGCCAGATACTCGGCGCGCGCGTCGAAGAGGGGGTTGAGCAGCTCCATGACCTCGGCGGACATCGCGTTCGCTGAGTCGCTGGTGCGGTGCACCTTGTAGCGGCGGTGGGCCGCGTTCGACTCCAGGTAGTCCGCCTCGATGGCGTCACGCTCGACGTCCACGGCCAGCAGCGTGATCGCTATCGACAGGCCCGCGCGGTCCTTGCCCGCCGCGCAGTGCATCAGCGCGGGCACGCTGTCCTCGGCGAGCGCGTGCAGCACCCGGCTGTGCTCGGCCGTGCGCTCCTTGATGATCGTGCGGTACGAGGCCGCCATCCGGCCGGCGGCCTTGCCGTCGGAGAGGATGGCGCGCAGCTGGTCGAGATCGCCGTCGCGGACCATCTTCCAGAACTCGGCGCCGTCGGCCGGATCGGTCAGCGGCAGGTTCACGTTGCGCACGCCGGGCAGCGCCACGTCGGGGCCTTCGAGGCGCTGGTCGGCGGCGTTGCGGAAGTCGAAGATCGTGTGCAGGCCCAGCGAGGTGAGGAACGCCGCGTCGGACGCGGTGGCGTGCGCCAGGTGACCGCTGCGGAAGAGCCTGCCGGGGCGGACCCGGCGGCCGTCGACGGTCGGCAGTCCGCCCACGTCACGGAAGTTGCGCACACCGGCCAGCTCGGGCTCTGACAGCTCTGACAGCTCTGGCGGCGGGGCTTGCTGCGTCACGGGCACTCCTCGGGGCTCTGCTGCCGGCGCGGCTCGCCGGTGAAGACGCCTTCGACGATACGACACGCGTTCCCGGGGCAATGGCTCCCTGCCGCCCACTGATTTCCCGCCGCGGGGCGTATTCCGGCTTTGGGTGAATCTTGACCGGTGGCTTATCTCACGCCTCGTCAACCCCTCCCTACGGTGGCGTAAGTCACTTAGGGAGGTGAAGGATGTGACTTCGTGAGAGCAGAGTCGACAACCTTCGTCAATCACCCCTACAACAACGGCGTATTCAACTCCTACGCAGCCGTCGGCGACAGCTTCACGGAGGGCGTGGGCGACCCGGGGCCCGACGGCACGTTCGTCGGCTGGGCCGATCGTCTCGCCGTCCTGCTGGCCGACCGGGTGCCCGAGCACACCTTCCGGTACGCCAACCTCGCTGTGCGCGGCAAGCTCCTCGACCAGATCGTCGCGGACCAGGTGCCGCGCGCCAAGGAGCTGGCCCCGGACCTCGTGACGTTCTGCGCGGGCGGCAACGACATCATCCGTCCCGGCACCGACCCCGACGACGTCGCCGAGCGCTTCGAGCGGGCCGTCGCCGACCTCACGTCGGCCGTCGGCACGGTCATGATCACCACCGGGTTCGACACCCGCGGCGTCGCCGTCCTCAAGCGCCTGCGCGGCAAGATCGCCACGTACAACATGCATGTCCGCGCGGTCGCCGACCGCTACGGCTGCCCCGTGCTCGACCTGTGGTCCCTCAAGACCGTCCAGGACCGCCGCGCGTGGGACGGCGACCGGCTGCACCTCTCCGCCGAGGGTCACACCCGCGTGGCGCTGCGCGCCGCCCAGGTGCTCGGCCTCGAAGTGCCCGCGGACCCCGACCAGGCGTGGCCGCCGCTGCCGCCGCGCGGCACGCTCGACCTGCGGCGCGACGACGTCCTCTGGGCGCGCGAGTACCTGGTGCCGTGGATCGGCCGGCGCATCCGGGGCGAGAGCTCGGGCGACCATGTGGCGGCGAAGCGCCCGGACCTGCTGCCGCTCTAGCGCGTCAGGCCGGTGCCCGCAGGCCTCGGACGACGGGGGTGAGGAGACGGGCCGGCTCGGGGGCGAAGTCGGCTGCCAGGGCGCCCGGTTCGGGGGAGGTGCGGTTCAGCTCGACGAGAGTGGCCGACGGGTGCGTGGCCGTCCACGTGCTCGCGGCGAGCAGCGCGGTGGCGAGGATCAGGTCCTGCGCCGCTTCGGCGCCCAGGCCCGTGTGCGGGCCGGTGAGGGCGGCGGTCAAGGTGTGCACCGCCGAGGTGGACGCCTCTTTGTAGGTGCGGACGGCGTCGAGCGAGACGTTGTGCTCCAGTGTGGCCGCCGTGTCGCTGAGCAGATCGCGGAAGAGCGGGTCGGCGTCGAGGCTGTCCGCGAGGAGTCCGGCGAGGCGGGCGGGGGGCGAGCGGCGCCGGCGGGTCGGCTCGTACCGCCTGCTGGACGCGCGCGGCCCAGTCCCGGTAGCCCGCGGCGGACAGGTGGAGGACTCCCTGCGCCGGGCACCGACTGCATCGACCTCTACCAGATCCACCGCCTCGCCCCATCGACGGACATCGAGGAGACCCTGTCCGCCCTCACCGACCCGCTGCGCAGCGGCAAGGTGCCCGCGATCGGCACCTCCACCTTCCCCGCCGCACAGCTCGTCAAGGCGCGGTGGACCGCGGAGCACCGCGCCCTCGCGCGCTTCAGGGCCGAGCAGCTGCCGTACTCGATCATCGCGCGGGGCGCCGAGCGGGACGTACTGCCGCTGATGGAGCGGTACGGCATGGGCGTACTGGTGTGGAGCCCGCTCGGCAGCGGCCTCCTCACCGGCCGCTACCGCAAGGGGCACCGGCCCACCGGCGGCCGCGTGGCCATGGAGCGCGCCCGCTTCACCCATGAACGCAAACGGGACACGCGGTCCGCGGCCTGAGCGCGGGCGGGGGAAGACGCGTCCGCGGGCGCCGCAGGCCGGACGGCGTCGACGTGAACGGCGTGGACATAATAGGAACCCTGCCCACCTTTTCAGGAGGTCCCGTGTCCCGGTCCTTGATCCCCGGGCTCCGCTCGCTGCGGTCCCCCGCCTTCGGCGCGGACCCGGCCGGCGCGCGGCTGGCGCGGATCCGCAGGTCGCCGAATTTCTCCGTGGCCGAGGGGTCCTTCCAGAACCCCGTGGGGGCCAGGACCAGGCCCTCGGGGTCCACCATGGAGCTGGCGAAGATCTACTTCCGCAAGGAGGAGCGCGTACGCCGTGGCCCCGCCGCCCCGATCCCGGTGCACGCCACGACCCTCGCCGACCTCGCCAAGCCGCCGGCCGACGGGCTGCGGATCACCTGGATGGGGCACTCCAGCGTCCTCGCCGAGATCGACGGGCGGCGCGTGCTCTTCGACCCGGTGTGGGGCGAGCGGTGCTCTCCGTACTCCTTCGCGGGGCCCAAGCGGCTGCATCCCGTGCCGGTGCCCCTGGAGGCCCTCGGCCCGGTCGACGCCGTCGTCATCTCCCACGATCACTACGACCACCTGGACATGCCGACGATCAAGGCACTGGCCGGTACCGGCACCGTCTTCGCGGTGCCGCTCGGCGTCGGCGCCCACCTGGAGCGCTGGGGAGTGCCCGCCGACCGGCTGCGCGAGCTGGACTGGCACGAGTCGGCCGAGGTGGCGGGGCTGACCCTGACGGCGACGCCCGCGCGGCACTTCTGCGGCCGCGGCCTGCGCAACTACCAGCACACGCTGTGGGCGTCCTGGGTGGTCGCGGGGCCCGAGCACCGCGTCTACCACAGCGGGGACACGGGCTATTTTCCCGGCTTCAGCGACATCGGCGCCCAGTACGGCCCCTTCGACGTCACGATGATCCAGATCGGCGCCTACTCCGAGTTCTGGCCGGACATCCACATGACGCCCGAGGAGGGCATGCGGGCCCACCTGGACCTTCAGGGCGGGCGGCCGCGAGGGCTGATGCTGCCGATCCACTGGGGGACGTTCAACCTCGCCCCGCACCCGTGGCCGGAGCCCGGTGAGGGCACCCTCGCCGCCGCGCGCGGCGCGGGTGCCGCGCTCGCGCTGCCCTGCCCCGGCGAGCCCTTCGAGCCCGGTGCGCCGAACGTGCCGGCCGCGCCCTGGTGGCGCGGTGTCGCGGTCGTACCGGACGGCGGCTGGCCCGAGGAGGCCGTGGAGAGACCGCGGGCCTCGGCGGCCGACAGCGGCGATCAGGAGGCCGCGCCCGTCGCCTAGCACGCGCGTCCAGCGTCAGCCCCCATGAGCAGAACCCGCGCCCCGGCCGTCCTCGGCCGGGGCGCTTCCTTCTGTCCTGTGGTCCTTCTGTCCACTGGGTCCGAGGACGCCGCCGTTGCGAACGCGCATACGGATCGAATCGGACCCCCGTGCGAGGCGTCATACCAGAGCGGGACGCACCCCCGCTGACTTTGTCAACTGCCCACCGCACTTGATGCGTTGCCGACTACCGTGAGTGTTCGTCGGGCGACGCAGGGATCACGACGCGGGCATGCCCTCGCGACCTGCCGGCCGGCACGGCGATGCCGGAACCATGCCGGAACCAAGTCTCGAGGACGCAGATGTCTCACCTACGCGCACCGGCCGCCCGCGCAGACCGCCGCGAGGGCGGACGGCACGGCAGGCCCGGCAGCCGGACCGCCACGGCCCTGCCCGAGACCCACATACGGCCCCAGCTCCTGCGGATCGCCGTGCTGCCCGCGGTCGCCGTCGGCCTGAGCGCCTGCGCGGCCGTGCTCTTCACGCTGCGGTCGACCGGCGCCCGGCCCGCGCCCGCCCTGCTCGCCGTGCTCACCGCCGCGACGCTGGTCGGCCTCGCCGGCATCGTGATCGCCGCCGTCGCGGCCGACCGCGCCGCCAGGACCGTACGCGACCGGATCGGCGCCCTGCGCCGCACCACCGCGCGCGGCCAGGCGGAACTGCGGGAGGTCGTCGAACAGCTGCGGCGCGGCGACCAGCCGCCCGCGCGCGGGACACCGCCCCGGGCCCGGCAGGGCGGCGACGAGTTCGATCAGCTCGCCGATGAGCTGACCCGCGCCCAGGACGTCGCCGTCGACGCCGTCGTGCAGGCCGCCCAGCTCTCCAGCCACGCGGGCAGCGAACAGAAGGTCGAGGTCTTCGTCAACCTCGCCCGGCGCCTGCAGTCGCTGGTGCACCGCGAGATCTCCCTGCTCGACGAGTTGGAGAACGACGTCGAGGACCCCGAGCTGCTCAAGGGCCTCTTCCACGTCGACCACCTGGCGACCCGCATCCGCAGACACGCGGAGAACCTCGCCGTGCTCGGCGGCGCCGTCTCGCGCCGCCAGTGGAGCAGCCCCGTCTCGATGACCGAGGTGATGCGCTCCGCCATCGCCGAGGTCGAGCAGTACTCCCGCGTCAAACTGGTGCCTCCCGTCGACGGCACCCTGCGCGGGCACGCCGTGGCCGACGTCATCCACCTGCTCGCCGAACTGGTGGAGAACGCCACGGTGTTCTCCGCACCGCACACCCAGGTCCTGCTGCGCGCCAACCTCGTGACCGCGGGGCTCGCCGTCGAGGTCGAGGACCGGGGCCTCGGCATGCCCCTTGCCGAGCAGACCAAGATGAACCGCCTGCTCGCCGACCCCGACCAGGTGAACGTCGCGAGCCTCCTCCAGGACGGGCGGATCGGCCTCTTCGTCGTCTCCGCCCTCGCCCGCAGACACGGCGTCGCGGTCCGCTTGCAGACCAACATCTACGGCGGGGTGCAGGCCGTACTGATCCTGCCGCAGGAGCTGTTGGGCGCCGAGCCGCAGGAGGAGCCCGCCATGCGACGGCGCCCGGCGGCCGAGGCGGCGGCACGGGGCGCCCTGGACGACGTACGGGCCGGGCCGGGCGTACGAGACGGAGGTGAGGCACGAGATGCGCAGGGCATTCCGCAGGGAGCCCCCGGGGCTTCTCGGCCCCCGGCCCCACCGGAAC
>NZ_WMBF01000240.1:0-9562 GCF_019400875.1 Streptomyces anatolicus
CTGTGCACCCTAGCCCCCGCCACTGACAACGGCGTCCCTCCGGCGGACCACTCCCTCGCTACTCCCCCGGCAGTACTCCCGCCGCGGTCCGCCCCCGGCGGCGCAGCGCCAACTCCCTTCGTCCGTACGACGACCGCACGTGCCCGTACGGCGAGCATCGGCACCGCAAGCACCCGCGATCCGAAGGAGCCCCACAGTGAACGCACGTCCCAACGCCCGGCAGGAAGAGATCTGGAACGGCCCGATCGGCCGCCACTGGGCCGAGCAGCAGGACCGCTACGACGCGATGAGCAGCGGCCTGAACGACCGGCTCTTCAGGGCCGCGGCCATCGGCGACGGCGACCGCGTCCTGGACATCGGCTGCGGCGCGGGCGACCTCACCCGGACGGCGGCGCGCCTGGCGGGCCGTGGTCACGCGGTCGGGGTGGACATCTCGGCGCCGCTGCTCGAACGGGCGCGTGCCCGCACCTCGGCCGAAGGCGTCAAGAACGTCACGTACGAGAAGGCCGACGCCCAGACGCACGTCTTTCCGGCGGGCGGATACGACGTGGCGATCAGCAGGGGCGGGGTGATGTTCTTCGCCGACCACGCCGCGGCCTTCAGCAACATCGCCCGCGCACTGCGCCCCGGCGGGCGCCTCGCCTTCGCCTGCCCGCAAGCCGTGGGCTCCGGCGGTGAGGAGGCACAGGCGTTCGGGCTCCTCGCGAAGCTGCTCGCGGAGAGTGACGGCGAGGGGAGCGGCAGCGGCAGCGGGGACGGTGACGCCGTGGACCACGCCGCCGACCGGGCCGACGCCCACGCCGCGATGGCCTCCCTCTCCGACCCGGACCGCATCCGCGAGGCGCTCGTCGCCTTCGACGACGTGACGGTGACACCGCTGCCCATCAGGACGTACTGGGGCGAGACCCCCGCAGACGCCGTCGACTTCATGCTGTCCCGCCCGCCGGGCCGCACCGTCGCGGCGGACAGGCGGGCCGCCTTGGAGGACGTCTTCCGCCCCTACGCGACCGACACCGGGGTCCGCATGCGGGCCTCGGTCTGGCTGGTGACGGCCGTACGGCAGGCATGATCCATGCGGCGTCAGGTAACATACATACATGCATGTAGGTGCTGAACGAGTCACCCAAGCGGACCGGCGCGCCCGCACGCGCGGCGCGCTCCTGGAATCGGCCGCGCGGGGCCTGTCCCGCTACGGCTACGGAAACCTCGTACTGGAACAGGTGGCGCGCGAGGCGGGCTACACCCGCGGCGCGCTCTACCACCAGTTCAAGGACAAGCAGGACCTCACCCTTGCCGTGATCCGGTGGATCGGCGAGACCTGGCTGGAGGCGGTCGAACCGCTCATCGATCGGGAGCGGGAGCCCGTGGCGGCCCTGCTCACCCTGGCGCGCGGCCACGCCGTCTACTGCCGGCGCAGCGGCGCACGGGTGGCGACCGCGCTCCGCCTGGAATTCAGCGGCCAGGACCACCCCGTCGGCCATGAGATCGAGCAGACGTACGAAAGTCTCGTCGTACGCTGCGAAGGTCTCATCGCCGCCGCGCGGGACGCGGGCACGCTCCCGCCCGGCCCGCCGGTCCGCACGCTCGCGCTGGCCTTCGTCGGCGCGCTCGACGGCACGGTGATCGCCCTTGCCGGGCAGGAGCCCCACGACGAGCTGCTCACGGTCCGCGCCGTCGCGGGTGTCCTCGGGGTCGACCCCTCCATGCACTCACCCACTGAGCGCACGACCGACAAGACGGAGGCACCCTCATGAGGCTCCCGAACACCGCGCACACGTCACAGCCCTGGCGGATCCACGAGATCACCCGGGACTTCCGCCTGTACGACGTGTGGGCGCTGCCGACGCCCGGCGGGCCCGACGACTTCCCGCTGCTGATCCAGGACACCGTGGGGGGCGACACGGCGGAGAGCCCGTCCTGGATCGCCCGCACCCTCTTCGCGATCCGCTGGCAGCTCGGGAAGATCTTCGGCTGGGACAACCCGGACTCCGGTGTCGGGGCGCGCGTGGCGACGCTGCGCGACCGGCTCCCCGCGGACCTGCGCGAGGGCCCGACGGGACCGAAGTTCGAGAAGCTGCCCTTCAGCTCGGTCTATCTGACCGACGACGAGTGGGCCTCGGAGATGAGCAACCGGACCGTGCACGGGGTGATGCACCTGAGCTGGGTCCCCGACGGCAAGGGCGGCTACCGCGGGCAGATGGCCGTGCTGGTGAAGCCCAACGGATTCTTCGGGACGGCCTACATGGCCGCGATCGCCCCGTTCCGGCACCTGCTCGTCTACCCGCCGCTGATGCGGGAGATCGGCGAAACGTGGCGCTCGCACGCCCGGTAGCCTGAACCGCATGGGACCGGATCCGCTCGTCCTCGCCCCCGACCCGCTGCCCGGCTGGGAGGTCGCCCGCCCGCGCGGCGGTACGCCGTTCGACGGCGTGGACGTGGCCGGGTTCCGCGACCGGGACGCGCGCGGGTTCGACTCGTGGGTGCTTCCCCAGCCGACGGTGACGGTCGTCTTCGAGTTCGGCGGCGACACCCTCGCCGTCGAACAGGCCGAGGGTATGAAGGCGTTGGGGGGTCTCGCCGCAGGCATGACCCCCGGAGCGACCCGCATCCGGGGGCAGCGCGTCGACTGTGTCGAGGTCCGCCTCTCGCCCGTCGCGGCGTACGCGTCACTGGGCCTCTCCCCCGCCGACCGCGAGGGCCGCGTGATCGACCTCGCCGATCTGTGGGGGCGTCATGAGCGCTTGCTGCGCGAGCGGTTGGCGGCGACGGCGACGTGGGAGGGGCGCTTCGCCCTGATGAGCGCCTTCCTCGCCGAGCGGTTCGGTTCGGGCCCGCCGGTGGATCCCGAGGTGGCGGCCGCGTGGCGGCACATCGTCGCCCGGCGGGGCCGGGTGCGGGTCAATGACCTCGCGCAGTCATGTGGTTGGAGCCGCAAGCGGCTGTGGTCCCGGTTCGGCGCGCAGATCGGGCTGACTCCCAAGCGCGCCGCGATGCTCGTACGTTTCGACCATGCGGCGCGCGGCCTGTCGGCGGGCCGGGACCCCGCCGAGACAGCGGCAGCCTGCGGGTACGCCGACCAGTCCCATCTGCACCGCGACGTACGGGACTTCGCCGGGTGCACCCCGAGCGCGCTGGGCGCGGCGGCGGGCGCGCTGGGCACGCACGCGGGCTCGCTGGGCGCCACGGCGGAGGAACATTCGTCCAAGACGTGAGCCGCCGGGTCCGGCGACGGTGTGGGCATGCGGAACCACGATACGAAGAGCACCGAGGTGCACGTCACCGCGAGCGGCCCGCCGGACGCCCCCGCCCTGGTCCTGATCCACGGCCTCGCGGGCTCGACGGCCTGGTGGGAGCCGGTGACCCCGGCGCTGGCGCGGGCCCACCGCGTCCTGCGCGTCGACCTTCCCGGACACGGCAGGTCGGCGCCGCCGCCTCGGGGCGGATACGACATCCCCGCCCTGGCCCGCCGGGTCGCCGCGGCCCTGGACGGTCTGGGCGTGGCCCGGGCCGCCGTGGCCGGGCACTCGACGGGCGGCCTGGTGGGCACGGCCCTTGCCGAGCAACGGCCGGACCTGATCTCGGCGTTGGCGCTCATCAACACCGGCCCCAGCCCCGACGCGCGGCTCCCGCAGCCGTGGCCCGGCCGCCTCGCCACGGCGCCCGTGCTCGGGCGGTGGGTGTGGCGCGTACGGAACGACGCCGTGATCCGGCGGGGTCTGGACACCGCCGTCGGCCGAGAGACGGAGATCCCCCAGCGGATCGTCACGGAGGTGCGCGGCATGACCCACCGCACGGTCACCGCGACCTCACGGGAATCGCTCGCCTACCTGACCCAGCGCGAACTCCCCTCCCGGCTGGCGGAGTTGGAAGTCCCGCTGCTGGTGATCTTCGGGGCGCAGGACCGCCGATGGCAGCCCTCGTCCGCCGACCGCTACCGGGCCGTCCCCGGGCTGCGGCTGGAAATCCTCCCCGGCGTCGGCCACACCCCGATGCTGGAATCCCCGCTGCGGACCGCGGAGCTGCTGCTCGGGTTCACGTCGGCCCTCAGGTGAGACGCGAGCCCTCAGGTGAGACGCGGGATGACCGTCGCCCCGTACGCGTCGATGACCTCCTCCCGAGCGTCGTGCATCGCGTACACGGCGAACTGGTCGACACCCAACTCCCTCAGCTCTCGCAGCCGTTCGAGATGCGCCTCGACGGGCCCGAGGAGGCAGAAGCGGTCGACGATCTCGTCGGGCACGAAGGCGGTGTCCGGGTTCCCGGCGCGCCCGTGGTGGCTGTAGTCGTACCCCTCTCGCGCCTTGATGTACGCGGTGAGGGCCCGCGGCACCACCGAGGAGTCCTCGCCGTACCGGGCGACCAGATCGGCGACGTGGTTGCCGACCATCCCGCCGAACCACCGGCACTGCTCACGGGCGTGCGCGAGATCGTCGCCGACGTACGCGGGCGCGGCGACGCAGATCTTCACGTCGGCGGGGTCGCGCCCCGCCGCGGACGCCGCGTCCCGCACGGTCTTGACCATGTACTCGGTCAGGTAGGGGTCGGCGAGCTGGAGGATGAACCCGTCCGCCTTCTGCCCGGCGAGGGCGAGCGCCTTCGGGCCGTACGCCGCCATCCACACCGGCAGCTTCCCCTCCCGCACCCAGGGCAGCCGCAGCCGCTGACCGCCGACGTCCGCCTCGCGCCCCTCGGCGAGGTCGCGGATGACGTCGATCGCCTCACCGAGCCGGGCCAGCGTGTTCGGGCTGCGGCCCGCGACGCGCATCGCGGAGTCGCCGCGCCCGATGCCGCAGACGGTGCGGTTGCCGTACATGTCGTTGAGCGTGGCGAAGGTGGAGGCGGTGACCTCCCAGGTCCTGGTGCCCGGGTTGGTGACCATGGGGCCCACCGTCAGCCGCGTGGTGTGTTCGAGGATGCGGCTGTAGATGACGAACGGCTCCTGCCACAGGACCGCGGAGTCGAACGTCCAGCCGTAGCGGAAGCCGTTGCGCTCCGCGCGCCGCATGAGTCCGACGACCGCGGAGGCCGGCGGGTCGGTCTGCAGCACAAGTCCGAAATCCACAGCGGGGCCTCCTGGTGCACGTGCCTGCCGTTGCCTCGGAGCTGATCCGAGGAGGGGCAAAGGTGATCCGAGAAGGGACAATCGTGGACTTCCCCCCGGGCCTTGGCAAGAGGACGTCGCCGTGTCAGCCGCCGCGCGCGGGGGCGAGGGCGGCCAGATGGTCGTCGAGGAGTTCGATCTGGCGGCGCGGCGGGAACGCCGGAGCGTCGAGGAGGGCCTGCACCACGAGGCCGAGCGCGAACGCCTGGGCGCCGGCGGCGATGCGGTCCGGATCCCCGGGGGACAGTTCGCCGAGCCGCTGAGCCTCCACGATCAGGTCGCGCAGCTTGTCGCGGCCGCGCGCGTACTTGCGGGCGTGGTCGGCGCGCAGGCCGGGGTCGGCGAGCGCGGTGTCCCAGGAGGAGACCCAGATGCGGTTGCTGCCGGTGGCCTCCGGTGTCAGCGGCAGGATGTCGAGGAGGGCGGCCCGCACGGCGGACGTGCCGGGTCCCGCGGCGCGCCTGGGGCGGGCCTCGGTGCGCCGCTCCAGCAGGTCGAGGGCGTAAGCGACCAGGTCGCCCTTGGTGCGGAAGTAGTGGGTGAGCAGGCCGGTGGTGGCGCCCAGTTCGGCGGCGACGGCCCGCATCGTCAGGCCGCCGAAGCCGTGCGCGGCCAGGACCCGCCAGACCGCCTCGGAGACATCACGGCGGCGGGCCTCGTGATCGCCCTTGGTACGTGGCATGCTGCCACCGTACATAACCGTAACGCTTGTTGTGTGAATGGGGTTCTGATGTTCTCCCTCCCGCTGCGGGGCGACGCCCACCTGCGCCCTCTGGAGATCTGGCACGCCGAGGAGTTCGCCGCCCACCTCGACCGGGCGCGCGAGCACATCCGGCCGTGGGTGGGAAGCGGGTTCGTCACCGACGGCATCGAGGGCGCCCGGGGCACCCTGCGCCGGTACGCCGAGCGTCAGGCCGCGGACGGCGCCCGTCTCTACGGCATCTGGCTGGACGGCACGCTGGTCGGCGGCGTCATGTTCGTCGCCTTCGATGCGGCGGCGGGCTCGTGCGAGGTCGGCTGCTGGCTGGAGCCCGCCGCCGAGGGTCACGGCATGGTCACCGAGGCCTGCCGCGCGCTTTTGGACTGGGCGTTCACCGTCCGGGGCCTGCACCGCGCGGAGTGGCGCTGCCGGGCCGACAACGCCCGCAGCTCTGCGGTGGCCGAGCGGCTCGGCATGAGACTCGAAGGGGTGCAGCGCGAGGCCTGGCCCTATGACGGCACCCGCCACGACAAGCAGAACTGGGCGGTCATCGCCACGGAATGGCGGGCGCGCTAGGTTCTGTCGTCAAATGTCACGCCCACATCAGGAGTGAGGCGAGGGTGACAGCTGCTTCGTAGGACTGGGCGGCCTCCCCGGCTGCCTTGCCGGGCCCGGTTGCGGACCCGGTCGGCCCGCTCGGGGATCGTGTGGGTGATGCCGCGGTGGCGGAGCCAGGCGCGGATCGTTTTCGCGGAGGCGGGTCGGCGTACCCGTCGGAGTGAAGACGGCCCGACGTCGGTGTCGCTGCCCGCGGTCCGTCCGTTCCTCCTTCGGCTCCCCATGGAGTGCTGGTTGCACAGGGCAGGCGATACGCCGGACGTTTAAGGGGCACGATGGCAAACGGAACGGTTCTGTTCGCGGTACCAGGTGGCGCGAACAGCTCAAGCGCCGCGTCCGACCAACTTCACAGGATCGAGAAGGAGTTGGAGGCCATTGGGTTCGAGGTGCGGTGGGCGGCCACCGGCCCGCACGCCCAGGCGGTGCTCCAGACACAGGCGAACCTGGCCGCCGCGGTGGTGGCCTGGGACCTGCCCGTCGGCGAGACCGGGCCGGTCGATGCTCGCCTCTCGGACGTTGACGCGGATGACGCGCCGGGCGGCGGCGCGGTACTGCGCCTGATCGGCCGGCGCTTCCAGAAGCTGCCGGTCTTCCTGGTGACGGCCGAGGACGACATCGAAGGGCTGCCGCTGTGGGTAGCGGAGACAGTGATCGGCTACGTCTGGCCGCTGGAGGACACTCCGTCCTTCATCGCAGGACGGATCGCTCGCGCCGCCCGTGACTATCAGGAGGGAATGCTGCCACCGTTCTTCAAGGCGCTGCGCCGTTTCGACGACGCGCACGAGTACTCCTGGCACACTCCCGCCCACTCTGGTGGCATCGCGTTCCTCAAGTCGCCGGTCGGACGGGCCTTCCACGACTACTTCGGAGAGCGGCTGCTGCGGAGCGACCTGTCCATCTCGGTCGGGGAACTCGGCTCGCTGTTCGAACACACCGGACCGATCGGCGACGCCGAACGCAATGCGGCTCGGATTTTCGGCGCCGAGCGCACCTACTTCGTCCTGGGCGGCGACTCGACCTGCGATCGTATGGTCGGCCACTTCAGTGTCACCCAGGACGAGATCGCCCTCGTGGACCGCAACTGTCACAAGTCGGTGCTGCACGGGTTGATCCTCTCCGGTGCCCGGCCGGTGTACCTGGTGCCCACCCGCAACGGCTACGGGCTGGCCGGCCCGCTGCCTCCGTCCGAGATCGATGCCCGTGCCGTCGCCGAGCGGGTCGCGCGCAATCCGCTGACCGAGCGCGCCGTTTCGCCCCATGCCCAGTACGCGGTGCTGACCAACTCCACCTATGACGGCCTGTGCTACGACACCATCCAGGTGGCCGAGGCGCTCGCCCCGAGCACCCCACGCCTCCACTTCGACGAGGCGTGGTTCGCGTACGCCCGCTTCCACCCCCTCTACGCGCGGCGCTACGGCATGGCCGTGGATTCCGGTTCCTTCCCCGGCGCCGAGCGCCCCACCGTCTTCGCCACCCACTCCACGCACAAGCTCCTCGCCGCCCTGTCGCAGAGCGCCATGGTCCACGTACGGGAATCCCCGCGGGCGCCCGTGGCGCACGAGCGGTTCAACGAGACGTTCATGATGCACGGCACCACCTCGCCGCTGTATCCGATGATCGCCTCACTGGACGTGGCCGGGGCGATGATGGACGGTCCGCAGGGACACTGGCTGATCGACGAGGCGGTCACCGAGGCGATCCGTTTCCGTCAGGCCGTGGTGCGTACCGGCCGACGCATCGAGGACGCAGGCGACCGGCCCGCCTGGTTCTTCGGTGTCTGGCAGCCCGCTACGGTGACCGACCCGAGCAGCGGGGACACCATCCCCTTCGCCGACGCCTCCACCGAGGTACTCCGCTCCGACCCCTCCTGCTGGGAACTGGAACCCGGCGCCGCATGGCACGGCTTCCCTGACCTGACCCCGGGCTACTGCCAACTCGACCCGATCAAGGTCACTCTTACCTGCCCCGGCATGGACGCCACGGGACAGGTCGAGGACCGGGGAATCCCCGCCCGCGTGCTCACCTCCTACCTGGCCACCAGGAACATCGTGGTGGAGAAGACCGACAGCTACACCACGCTGATCCTCTTCTCCATGGGCATCACCAAGGGCAAGTGGGGGACCCTCCTCGACGCGCTGATGGACTTCAAGACGCTCTACGACCAGGAGGCCCCACTCGAACAGGTGCTGCCCGACGTCGTCGCCGCCCACCCCCAGCGCTACACCGGGCAGAGCCTGCCGGAACTGTGCCAGTCGATGCACGACCACCTGCGGCAGGCCCGCCTTGTCGAGCTGCTCGACGCCGCGTTCCAGAACCTGCCCAGGCCGGTCGACTCGCCCCAGACCTGCTACCGGCAACTGATCCGCGGGGGCACCGAACGCATCCCCCTGTCCGAGGCGGCCGACCGCGTCGCCGCCGCCATGATCACCGTCACGCCGCCCGGCATCCCCGTCCTGATGCCCGGCGAGGAGACGGGACCTCCCGAGGGGCCCCTGATGCGCTATCTGACGGCCCTGGAAACGTTCGACCGGCATTTTCCCGGCTTCCGCAGTGAAACGCACGGGGTCGTCGTCGATCCGCTCACCGAGAATTACCTCATCGAGTGCGTCCGTCGATGAGAGGAGACTGACACGGGGTACGGCGGCCTGACAGCACTGCAAGTGAACGTCAACTCCCGGCCGGGTACGGGGGCACCGCATCCCGGCATACGGGTCGGTGACCCCGTCCCCACAAGGTCTACCGCCTGACCAATCGCCCTCGGCCACTGCGTGGCCGAGACGCGGGGCCCCCGGGGGTTCAGGAAGCGGACGTCACCGCCGTCGGCGCTGTCCAGGCCGCAGATCGCTCGCGGGCACTCCGCGTCATGCCGTTCCGTCGCGCATGTGACGCCGGGCACCTGGGCCCGACTCACGCCACCGGCCCCCGCGGCATTGACCGCCCCGGCTCCAACCGGTCTCGTATGGAGGGCGGCCGGATTTCAGTGGTGGCCACCACGCTCAGTGGGCACGCATCCGCCAGGCACGGGCGAAGAGTTCGGGCAGGGGGCCGGCGACGGGCCGGGAGTAGACCTTGCGCCCGATGACCCGGACCCCGAGCAGCCCGGCCTTCCAGGTCTCCATCGGAGGGTAGAACTTGTCCCCGCC
>NZ_WMBF01000241.1:0-9550 GCF_019400875.1 Streptomyces anatolicus
GGAGGTCAGGGAGCAGTACGTGCGGGTGACGGGGGCGCGGGCCGCGGTGGGGTGAGGGCCTTGCTTTGGCCCCGGGAGCCCCTTTGGGGTGACGGAGTTTTCCACAACCGGTGGGTAGCACACAGGGCCCAGCGGGCTCGGCCCGGCCGGTGCAGTCTGGGAGCGCGGCCGCGGCAGGAGCGGCGGCGCGGACGGATGCACGGGAGGGGCAGGGCATGAACGAGACGATGGTGACGGTGGTGGGGAACGTCGCGACGACGCCGGTGTACCGGGAGTTGCCGTCGGGACCGGTGGCGCGGTTCCGGCTCGCGGTGACCGCGCGGTACTTCGACGCGGGGAAGAACACCTGGAACGACGGGCACACCAACTTCTTCACGGTGTGGGCGAGCCGGACGCTCGGCAAGAACGTGCAGGGATCGCTCTCGGTCGGCGAACCGGTCATCGTGCAGGGCCGGTTGAAGGTGCGGGACGAGGAGCGCGGCGGGCAGCACTGGACATCGGCGGATATCGAGGCGCAGACGATCGGCCACGATCTGTCGCGCGGCACCGCGGCGTTCCGGCGGGTGCTCAAGGGTGACGCCTCGCTGACGGAACCGGCGTCACAGAGGCAGGCGGAGCCGGTCGGATGACGTGCCGTCAGCCCACGAATGCCGTTGATTTGTCGATAAGCCCAGCTCGGGAGGGGTGTTGGGGATAACGATTCCGAGTCGGATCGGTGATACGACGGTATGACTGAGGGTCGCGGTGTGCCGCTTCCCTAGGATGCCGGACGTAGCTCACGGGGCAGTTGGCGGGAGATGCCACGCAGGTGGCAGGTGATCCTGCCCCTTTCAATCTGCTGGCGGGACCACCCCCCACCGTTGTGAACGGGTCCCGCCCGGAGGGGAATCAAGTGTTTTCTGCGTTGTCGTTGTCCATACGTAGTCGAGGCGTCGCCCGCCTCGCCGCCGTGACCGCGGCGACGGGACTCGTCGCCGCGGGAGCGGTGGCCGCCGCGGGCGCGGCCGCGGCGGAGGAGGCCCCGCAGCACCGGGGCGGAGCGACCGCGACGCTGGGCGGCCTGCAGACGTACGGGCAGGCGGTCGTCCGGGAGGGCGGCAGCGCGCAGCAGGTGCCCGCCGGGCTCTTCGAGATGTCCGTCGAGGACGGCGGCACCCTCCAGACGTACTGCGTCGACATCCACAACCCCACGCAGAAGGACGCCAAGTACCAGGAGACCCCCTGGAGCGGCACCTCGCTGAACGACAACCGCGACGCGGGCCGGATCCGCTGGATCCTCCAGCACTCCTACCCGCAGGTGAACGACCTCGCGGCGCTCGCCAAGAAGGCGGGCGCGACGTCCCTGACCGAGCAGTCCGCCGCGGCAGGCACCCAGGTGGCGATCTGGCGGTACTCGGACGGTGCGCGGGTCGACGCCGTGGACCCGCAGGCCGAGAAGCTCGCCGACTATCTGCACAAGAGCGCGCGCGACAGCGCCGAGCCCAAGGCCTCGCTGACGCTGGAGCCGCCCGCCGTCTCCGGGCAGGCCGGGGAGCGGCTGGGCCCGGTCACCGTGCGGACCGACGCGGAAGCGGTGACGGTGACGCCGCCCGCGGACTCCGAGGCGAGCGGCGTCAAGGTCGTCGGCAAGGACGGCAAGCCCGTGAAGTCCGCGGGCGACGGCAGCCGGCTCTACTTCGACGTACCGGAGGAGGCACCGGACGGCTCGGCCGCGCTGTCCGTGCAGGCGTCGACCACCGTGCCGGTGGGCCGGGCCTTCACCTCCGAGACCAGGAGCCAGACGCAGATCCTCGCGGGCTCGAGCGAGTCCACGGTCTCCGCGAAGGCGACCGCCGACTGGGCCGCCGAGGGCGCGGTGCCGGCGCTGTCGGCGGAGAAGAACTGCGCCAAGGGCGGGGTGGACATTACGGCGACCAACAAGGGGGACGCGCCCTTCACCTTCCGCCTCATGGGCTTCAAGCACACGATCAAGGCGGGCGCGTCGCGGACGGTGACGATCCCGCTGCAGGAGGACCAGCCCTACGACTTCACGCTCAGAGGACCGAACGGCGTCGAGAAGCGCTTCAAGGGCGTATTGGACTGCGAGACCGAAGGCGCCGCGACGGAGAACAGGGCGCAGCCCGCGAACGAGCCGAGCCCCGCGTCGGCGGGCGGCACCTCGGGCGGCGGCGACCTGGCCGAGACCGGCAGCTCCGGCAACACGCCGCTGATGGTGGCCGTCGCCGTGGGGTTCGTCCTGCTGGGCGGCGCGGCGGTCTTCTTCCTGCGCACCAAGAAGGACCCGGCCGCGGAGCCCGAGGAGGCGTCCACCGAGAAGTGAACGCGGGGTCAGCCCTCGCGGGTCAGCCCCCGCGAGGTCAGCTCTTCTGAAGTGCGGCAAGCCCCTTCTGGAGGTCGTCGCTGTTCATGACCGGCTGGATCTCGATCTCCGCACCGAGTTCCAGCAGCAGCGGCTCCGCGATCGTGGGCAGCCGGGAGCTGTCCTGCATGTCGAAGACGAAGGTGCAGGCCCGCCCGCCGTCGCAGGGCCCGAAGTAGGCCGCCTCGGGCTTGAGCTCTTCCGTCATCCTCCGCATGACATCCGGCAGTGCGCCGCTCTTGATCGCCTCGTTCGAGAGCTGGGTGTCCAAGCGTGCCCGCAGCATGACCCTCATCACACACGCTCCTTCCGGCCACCACGACCGGCACGGTCCCGTCCCGCGCTCACTGAGACCCGGTGACGTCCCTCTCAGCGTCTCTCCACGCACCGGCCGCGGCAACATCTCACTTCCCGTCCACACCGGGTGACCGTCCCCTGACGCCGGGGCGCACCGGCTAGCTGTCCGTTCGGCGGCGCGTGAGCAGCCTCAGGGCTCTCCGTTCCGCGCGGATATGAAGGCTGTGGGCAGGCAAGGGGACTGGGAGAGTCGGACCGATGCCAAGGTTCCGGCGCCGGCCGAGGTCGCCACGCGTCTCGGGAGTGCCGAGGGCGATCTGTGTGTCCGTACCGCCTACGAGTTCCTCGCCGACGGCAAGCCTGTTCAGCTGTCGACGAGTTGGGAGCCGTGTGAACTCACCGGCGGCACTCTCGTCGTCCTCCCCGAGGGAGGCCCGCACGCCGGGGTGGGCGAGGGCCAGCCCGTGGAGACGGCTGACATCGTGGTGCCTGCTGCTCTCTGCGAGACCATCTACGAGATTCCGATCAGTCGATAGAGGAAGGCGCTCGTCACGTCCTGGAGGTGCGCCGAAATCTCCATGCCCATCGAACCCCCGTCGCTAGGCTCCGCCCGTGAGTGAGGACGCCCTGTGCATAGCGAACTTCCGAGTCCATGTCGTGCCTGTGGTTCTGGCTCTGGCCAATCCGCCATGGCAGCGGGACGTGTGGCTCGACCCGTCGGTGTTCGAGAATCTGGATCACGTCTTTCACACGCTCTTCGATGACTTCTGCGATGCCGACGCACCCGAGCGGTACCTCGGCACCAGTCTCAGGACTGAGGAGGAGGTCGTTCTGATGAGAGAGCTCGGTGCCGCGCTCAATGCTGCGGCGGCCGAGGCTCCGGGCGACACCGACGCGGAACACCTCCGGGCAACCGTCTGGCCGGACGTCGTGGCGGTGGCCGGTCGCCTGGCGCAGGTCATGGTCTCGAACGACCTGCGGGAGCTCGTTGCGTTGCAGGAAGCCGCCGGCCTGACGCGCGGACGCGGCTCAGGTTCAGGGCCGGAACCGGACGGGCCGGGCTGTCGCTGATGATCGTTGCTGGGCCGTCTGTGGGCCGCCTGTGGGCCGTCTGTGAGCTTTCCGAGGGTGCTCGACGGCGACGACAACAACAGGCAGTGACGGGTCGATCACCAACGTAGGCCAGGAACGTCCAGCTCACGGCCCCCGGCCAGCACGGGTTTCCTCCGAGGGGTGGCCGTCAGGCAAGATGGGGTGTATCTGCCCACACACTGATTGCCGGACGGTTTCTCTTGGCTGAGTACATCTACACCATGCGCAAGACGCGCAAGGCGCACGGCGACAAGGTGATCCTCGACGACGTCACCTTGAGCTTCCTTCCTGGCGCGAAGATCGGTGTCGTGGGCCCCAACGGCGCCGGTAAGTCCACGGTGCTCAAGATCATGGCGGGCCTCGAGCAGCCCTCGAACGGCGATGCCTTCCTCTCGCCCGGTTACACCGTCGGCATGCTCCTCCAGGAGCCGCCCCTCGACGAGTCCAAGACCGTCCTGGAGAACGTGCAGGACGGGGCGAAGGAGGTCATGGGCAAGCTCCGGCGCTTCAACGAGGTCGCCGAGCTGATGGCCACCGACTACTCCGACGCGCTGATGGAGGAGATGGGCAAGCTCCAGGAGGACCTGGACCACGCCAACGCGTGGGACCTGGACGCCCAGCTCGAGCAGGCCATGGACGCCCTCGGCTGCCCGCCCGGCGACTGGGCCGTCACCAACCTCTCCGGTGGCGAGAAGCGCCGCGTCGCGCTCTGCAAGCTGCTCCTCGAAGCCCCCGACCTGCTCCTCCTCGACGAGCCCACCAACCACCTGGACGCCGAGTCCGTGCAGTGGCTGGAGCAGCACCTCGCCAAGTAC
Organism: Streptomyces anatolicus; assembly: GCF_019400875.1. Lineage (NCBI taxonomy): Bacteria > Bacillati > Actinomycetota > Actinomycetes > Kitasatosporales > Streptomycetaceae > Streptomyces > Streptomyces anatolicus. Next base: position 4,564 of record NZ_WMBF01000241.1, read on the forward strand.
CCCGGCACCGTCGTCGCCGTCACCCACGACCGGTACTTCCTCGACAACGTGGCGGGCTGGATCCTGGAGCTCGACCGCGGCCGCGCGATCGGCTACGAGGGCAACTACTCCACCTACCTGGAGACCAAGCAGACCCGTCTGAAGGTCGAGGGGCAGAAGGACGCCAAGCGGGCCAAGCGCCTCAAGGAAGAGCTTGAGTGGGTCCGCTCCAACGCCAAGGGCCGCCAGGCCAAGTCCAAGGCGCGCCTCGCCCGTTACGAGGAGATGGCCGCCGAGGCGGACAAGATGCGGAAGCTGGACTTCGAGGAGATCCAGATCCCGCCGGGCCCGCGTCTGGGCAGCATCGTCGTCGAGGTCAACAACCTCTCCAAGGCCTTCGGCGAGAAGGTCCTGATCGACGACCTCAGCTTCACGCTGCCGCGCAACGGCATCGTCGGCGTCATCGGCCCGAACGGCGCCGGCAAGACCACGCTGTTCAAGATGATCCAGGGCCTGGAGGAGCCGGACTCCGGTTCCATCAAGGTCGGCGACACGGTCAAGATCTCGTACGTCGACCAGAGCCGCGCCAACATCGACCCGAAGAAGACCCTGTGGGCGGTCGTCTCGGACGAGCTGGACTACATCAACGTCGGCCAGGTCGAGATGCCGAGCCGCGCGTACGTGTCCGCCTTCGGCTTCAAGGGCCCGGACCAGCAGAAGCCCGCCGGCGTCCTCTCCGGCGGTGAGCGCAACCGCCTGAACCTGGCGCTCACCCTCAAGCAGGGCGGCAACCTCCTCCTCCTCGACGAGCCGACGAACGACCTGGACGTCGAGACCCTCTCCTCGCTGGAGAACGCGCTCCTGGAGTTCCCGGGTGCGGCCGTGGTCGTCTCCCACGACCGCTGGTTCCTCGACCGCGTCGCCACGCACATCCTGGCGTACGAGGGCGACTCCAAGTGGTTCTGGTTCGAGGGCAACTTCGAGGCGTACGAGAAGAACAAGATCGAGCGCCTTGGCCCGGACGCGGCCCGTCCGCACCGCGCCACCTACAAGAAGCTCACGCGAGGCTGAGGCGGCTGTGGCTCGACACATATACCAGTGCCCGCTGCGCTGGTCGGACATGGACGCCTTCGGGCACGTCAACAACGTCGTCTTCCTGCGGTATCTGGAAGAGGCGCGCATCGACTTCATGTTCCGGCTCGCGCCCGGTGACGGGTCCCCGTCGTTCTCCGGCGGTTCGGTCGTGGCCCGCCACGAGATCGACTACGTACGGCCGTTGGTGCACCGGCACGAGCCGGTCACCATCGAGTCGTGGGTGACGAAGATCGGTGCGGCGTCGCTGACCATCGCGTACGAGGTCAAGGACGCGGACCAGGTGTATGTGCGGGCCTCGACCGTGGTCGTCCCCTTCGACCTGGAGGCGCAGCGGCCCCGGCGGATCTCCGCCGAGGAGCGCTCGTTCCTGGAGGAGTACGTCGACGACGGCGCCGACAGCGGCTCGGGGGCACTCCTCGCATGACCGCGAGCGCGCGGCTGCACTTCGCCGATGCCCGGGAGGCGGCGGACCTCGCCGCCTTCCTGGCCCGGCTGATCCACTACGACAAGGCCGCCGCGGTGCGGCTGCAGGCCGCCGGGGACACGCTCGCCGTGTTCGGGCGGCCGCCGTCGTTCGAGGTGCTCGCCATCCGTACGGCACGGCTCGCCAAGCCCTACGAACACGGGCTCGACACCACGCTCGACGTCACTGTCTCCGCCGGTGAGTTCCTGGAGTACGTGGGGGAAGCGGCGGGGTCCGACGGCGTCGCCGCCGTGCCGCAGGCCGTCACCGGGCCGCCCTGGGCGGGCGTGCTGCCGCCGCGCGGCGGCTGGCGGCCGGAGCCCGCGCTTCCCGTGCTGGACGCGGTGCGGGGCCTGGTAGCGGCGGCCGTCACCGAATTCAAGGCGCGCGTCGAGGAGTTGCCCGCCGAGCGGCGGGTGCGGGCCGAGCTGGACCGCGTGGGCCGGGAGATCTGGTCGCGGACCATCGGCGAGACGGAGCTTCCGGTGCGGGCCGCGCATGCCGCGCAGGCGCTCGGCTTCCTGCGGGGCGACACGCTGACCCTGCTCTCCTCGGGGGCATGGCTCCGGCTGCGTACGGCCTACGGATCCGTCGCGGTGCGGCGGGCCGGGACCGGCGGGCTCTCGGTCACGCCCGCGTAGCCGAGCGGACGGTAAGCGGGCGGGGGTACGCGGGCGGGCAGTACGCGGGGCGGGCGATCCGGGGGGTCAGCCCTCGGAGTTCACCATCGACGCCGCCGCGTACGTCAGGTAGTTCCAAAGCGTCCGCTCGTGCTCCTCGGAGAGGCCGAGCTGGTCGACCGCCGCGCGCATGTGCTTCAGCCAGGCGTCGTGCGCCGCCCTGTCCACCGTGAACGGCGCGTGCCGCATGCGCAGGCGCGGGTGGCCGCGGTTGTCGCTGTAGGTGCGGGGGCCGCCCCAGTACTGCATCAGGAAGAGCGCGAGGCGCTCCTCGGCCGGGCCCAGGTCCTCCTCCGGATACATCGGCCGCAGCAGCGGGTCCTCCGCGACCCCCTGGTAGAAGTGGTGCACCAGGCGCCGGAAGGTCTCCTCGCCGCCGACCTGTTCGTAGTAGGTCTGCTCCTGAAGCGTGCCGCGCGGGATCTCTTTCACACCGTCCATGGTCTCAGACGCCGCGACCGAGGTCGGAAGGCTTAGGACCACCCCCTCGAACCCCCCTCGCCACTCGCTTCGGCGGCTCGCGCGCAGCACAGTGGACACATGGAAGCCGAAGCCGAAGCCGGACCCGGTCCCGATCCCGCACTCGCCACGGAGGTACGGGCCGCCCTCGTGCGCGAGATCGAGGCGAGCGGGGCCTGGCAGGACGACCCCGCCTGGCGCGCGGCGTTCGAGGCCGTCCCGCGGCACCTGTTCGTGCCGTACTACTACGTCGGCGCGGGCGGCGGCTTCGAGCGGCTCTGGGGCGAGGACCCCGACCCCGGACGCCGCGCCCGCTGGCTGCGCGGGGCCTACGCGGACGCGCCGCTCGCCACGCGCGTACGCGACGGGGAGCTGATCTCCTCCAGCAGCCAGCCGTCCCTGATGGCGAAGATGCTGGTCGAACTGGACGTACGCGACACGGACCGCGTCCTGGAGATCGGCGCGGGCACCGGCTACAACGCGGCGCTGCTCGCCCACCGGCTCGGCGACGACCACGTCACGACCGTCGACCTCGACCCGGAGATCACCGAGTCCGCGCGGCGGCATCTGGCGGCCGCCGGATACCGGCCGGCCGTGGTGACCGGCGACGGGGCCGTGGGCTGCCCCGAGCGTGCGCCCTACGACCGGATCATCGTCACCTGCACCCTCACCTCGGTGCCCCGGCTCTGGCTCGCCCAGTGCAACCCGGGCGCCCGCGTCCTCGCACCGCTGGCCACCGGTCTGATCGCGCTGACCGTGCGGGACGCCGAGCACGCCGAGGGGCGCTTCCTGCACACGCCCGCCTACTTCGTGCCGCTGCGCGGCGGCAGCACAAGCGCCCCGCACGAGCAGCACACCGGGGGGCTGCCGCGCAGGGCCTTGCAGAACGAGCTGTTCCGTTTCCTTCTGGAGCTGACGGCGGGCACCCTCGACCCGCATGAGGCGCTCGCGCTGTGGGAGCGGGAGAACCGGCCGGTGCGCGAGCGCTTCGGCGTCACCGTGCGCGGGCGGTACGAGTGGGCCTGGCTCGACGACCCCGAGGGGCCGTACGTCTGGCCACTGTGACCGCCCGCGTCAGGCGGGTCTCGGTCGCGGCTCAGTCGCGGCGGACCGTGATCGTCGTCCAGGCGCCCACGTGCACCTTGTCGCCGTCCTGGAGCGGGACGGGGACGAACGGCTGGATGGGCTCCTCGCCGCCGTTGACCGTGGTGCCGTTCGTGGAGTTCTGGTCGACGACCGCCCAGCTGCCGTCCGGCTGCTGGACCAGGACCGCGTGCTGGTGCGAGACGCCCGGGTCCTCCGGGGGCACCGAGAGGTCGATGTCCGGGGTGTCGCCGGTGGAGTGGCGGCGGCGGCCGATGGAGATCTGGTCACCGGCCAGCGGACGCTGCTGCTCCGGCGAGTACGCGGGCAGGTTCAGGCTCGACGCCTCGGGGCCGCTGCGCTGCATCATCGCCATGAAGTACTCGCGGTCGGGACCGATCGTCGCCGTCCACGTGCCGGGTCCCTGCGGGGCCTGCGGCTGCGGGGGCTGCTGCTGCGGCTGCTCCTGCTGTGGCGGCTGGGGCGCTTGGTGCTGGGCCGCCTGGTGCTGCGGGGGCTGCTGGGGCGCCTGGTGCGGGGGAGCCTGCTGTTGCGGCGCCTGCTGCTGCGGCGGAACCGGCTGGAAGACGTCCTGCCGCTGGAACGGCTGCTGCGACTGCGGCTGCTGCTGCGCCGGGGACGACGGCGGCGAGATCACCCAGTCGTCGTCCCCGCCGAAGGACGGGCCGCCGGAGCCGGGCTGCGGCGGAGGCGGCGGACCCTGCGGGGCGCCCGTCTCCTGCGGGAACGCGGGCGGCGCGGGCGGACCGGGCGGACCGGGCTGCTGGAACGCCTGCGGGGCGCCGGGGGGCGGGGCCTGGCCGGGACCCTGCCCGCCGTAACCCTGCTGACCGGGACGCCCGCCGTTACCCGCGCCGTTGCCGAACGGCGGGATCGGCTCGGCGGGCCGGTTCATCTGCGAGGGGCGCGAGCCCTGGTACTCGTACGCGCCCTGCCCGGGGTGCTGCGGAGGCCTGCCGGGACCGCCCTGGGTGCCGGGCAGGGGCGGGTTCGGCGCGGCCGGGGTGTACGACGTCGCCGTGTTCGTCAGGAAGTTCCAGCGGCACTCCTCGCAGAAGGGCGCGTTCGCCTCGCGGGGCGTGCGGCACTGCGGGCAGAGCTGCGGCTCGGGCGCCGGTTCCGGCACGGCGGCCAGATGCGGGCGCCCGGGTCCCGGCTGCGGGAAGTTCGGGTCTTGGCCGGGAGGCGGCGGCGGATAGCCGTACCC
>NZ_WMBF01000242.1:0-9546 GCF_019400875.1 Streptomyces anatolicus
GGATTGGGGTGGGGGGCCGTCGTGCTTCGGCATGGCGAGCAGGACGGAGACCGCGAGCACGGTGCCCGCGATGCGCAGCGCGAGGCGCACCGGATCGTCCGGCAGCGCCTCGCCGAACGCCAGCGTCCCGAGCACCGCGGTGAACAGGGCCGTCACCGTCGTACACACCGGAACGATCAGCGACGCGCGGCAGCGCTGGAGCGCGGCCTGCGACATGATCAGCCCGAACGCGCCGGTGAACAGGAGCAGATACGGGTACGGCGAGCGCAGCAGGTCCACAAGGGCGCCGCCGATGCCCTGTGTCGTCAGATGACTGGAGACGCCCTTGATGGCCAGCGAGCTGACGCCGTACAGGAGCCCCACCGCGACGCCGTACTCGACGCCCGCCGACGGCATGCGGTGCCGGTGCTTGGCCCGGCGCTCGGCGGCGCCGTACAGCCACAGGCCCGCGGCGAGCGAGGGCAGGCAGACGGTGAGGACGAGCGCCACGGGCGCGCCGCGGCTCACCGTGTCGTTCTCCTCGTTCAGCGAGAGGACGACCATGAGCAGCGCCAGGAGGATCGCGGCGACCGCGTACCGCTCACGGCCGGAGGTCCGCTCGCCGAGCAGGACCGAGGAGAGCAGCAGCAGAAGGACGAGGCCCGAGACGAAGATGCCCTGCGCGGCGGCGATCGGCAGCGTCCGGTACACCGCCAGCTGGGCGCCGAAGCCCGCCGCCAGGGCGAGCGAGCCGCCGATCCACAGCGGGCTGCCGAGCACCTGCCGCAGCAGCCGCGCCGGATTGCGGACGCTGACCGACGGCATGGTGGTCAGCGCCCGCTTCTCCAGGACGAACCCGGTGCTGTAGAGCACGTTCGCGAGCAGCGCCGCGGCCACACCCCACCACATCGGACTCAAGACCTTCGGGCGTGCAGCAGCAGGATCGAGGAGGCACTGGGCACGGCGCACGCGAGCCGGTCCAGGGCGCGCAGCGGGCGCGGCACGCCGTGGAAGGGCGCACCTGACATGCGTACGACGGTGAAGCCGCTCGCCGCGACGAACTCCCGCAGGGCGCGGGCCGTGTAGAGCCGCAGATGGCCCACGACCTCCTTGCCGGGGCGGCCGTGGATGCCGCGCAGGCTCACCTCGGAGAAGACCGGCTGCACCCCGGCGAGGAGCAGGCCGCGGTTGTACCAGGCCGCGAGGTTGGGCGTGGAGAGCATGAGGTGCCCCCCTGGCCTGAGGACCCTTCTCAGCTCGTCCAGCGCGCTGTCCGGGTCCACCAGGTGCTCGATGACCTCGCTGAACAGGACGGCGTCGGCCGCCCCGTCGGCGAACGGCAGCCCGCCGTCGGTGAGTTCGCCGCGTACGACGTACGGAAGGTGGGCGTGGGCGCGCTTGAGGGCGTCCTGCGACCAGTCGACGCCGATGACGCGGTGGCCCGCGAGGAGCGGCGCCGCGGTCGCGGCGGCCGAACCGTCGCCGCAGCCGATGTCCAGGACGGTGGCGGCACGGGCCGTGGCCGGGCCGAGCGCGTCGGCGAGGATGCGGGCCTGGCGCAGGGTGCGGGCGTCGCCCGAGGCGACCGGCACGCCGGGGTCCTCGTAGAAGTCCCGGAGTCCGGCGGGGCGCTTGGTGGTCGTGGCGGTCACCTCGGCCCTCCCTTCTCGTCTGCCCGCGTGTGCTCCGTCGCGTGCAGGTAGTGCTCGAACAGATCCCGCAGGTGTGCGCCGTCGCCGTGGCTGAGCAGGGTCTTCGACCAGCGCAGGGCGAGGTGCAGGCGGCCCGCCGTGGACGCGGTGGTCACGGTGAGGCCGCGCGGCAGCCGGGCCGGGGCGGAGAACCACACGGCGTGCGCGCGGCCCGCGTCGCCGAAGTCCAGGGCGTACGGGATGCGCCCGATGTTGCTCAGGAGCGTCGTCGACGTCCAGGGCGCGGCGGCCCGGCGCAGCCCGCGCGTGACGGCGGCCCTGAGCGTCACCGGGAGCACCGGTGCGGTCAACAGGCTCGCGCCGTGGCCCAGTTGGGGACGGGCCAGGGCCTTGAGGGCGCGGGTGCGGTCGGAGGTGCGGCGCAGCAGGTCGCCGATGGCTTCCGGCGTCCAGTCACGGTGGCCCAGCTCGGCTGCGCTGAAGGGGACTTCGACGAGCCGGGTGCCGTTGCCGATCGGCATGGTCGCGTCGCGGGGGCGGTCGTCCACCGGCATGGTGATGCGCAGGGGGCGCGGCCGCTCGCCGTGCTCGCGGTTCCAGTGGGCGATCATCAGCGCGGTCGCCACCATCAGCTGGTCGTTCACGGTGAACGGCGACCCCTTGGGCCGGCGCGGCACGGGCAGCTCCGCGACGAGCATGCCGTTGCCGGGCGAGGGCTCGGGCGCGCCCTTGGCGACCCGCGCCGGGGGCGCCCACCCGGAGGGCGCGTCGGCCGGGGGCTGGGGCGCGGCCCCGGCGCTGTCCGGCGTCCGAGTGGGCGGTGCCGCGGGGGAGTTGTCCCGGCCGCCGTAGATCTCCGCGGCCGTGGCGAGGACGCGGAGACAGGCGGGGCCGTCGAGGGCGGTGTGATTGATGGTGAGGAAGAGGACCGTGCCGGGGCCGGCGGGAGTGTCCCCGTCGGCGGGCGTGCCCTCACCCCGCCCGGAGGCGGCGTCGGCCTCGGCCGCCACCACCTCCAGACGGATCGGCGGGGAAGCCGAGAGCGGCGGCGCCTGGGCCAGGGACCGTTCGCGGGCGCGCTTGAGGGCGTCCCGTTCCGGAGCAGGGAACGTCACCGCCTCCACGTCGGGGTCCGCCGTCAGCTCCCACTCGTAGCGGCGGCGGTACCACGGGCCCCGCGCCTCCCGCATCAGGATGCGGGGATGGCGGCGCAGGGCCTCGTTGAAGGCGGCCCGCAGCCGGTCCGGGTCCGGGGTGCCCGGCAGGTGCACCTCGATGTGCACGGTCTCCGGCTCCTCCTCCTGGAGGCAGTGCCGGGAGACCTCGTCGACGACGGGGAACGGCACGCGCGCGGGCGGCCGGCCAGAGCCGTCCGCACGCCGTGCCGGGTGTTCCAGTGCGGTCATCGCTGCGTGCCTTCTCCTGTCGTGGGCCCGCCCCCGTGCCGCGGGAAGCGGACCGTCGCATCGCTCTGCGGCGCGGGCGCGGGCGCGGGCGCGGGAGCTGGGGCGGACGCGGGCGCGGGCCCGGCCTGCGCCTGCTCGGGACCCCGGGCCGAGACCGTGGGGCCCACCCCGGGCCGCGCAGGTTGCCCCGGCTGCCCGGAAGCGGGACCGCCGCCCGGCCCGTAGACCAACGTATCGGCGGTGTCCGGACGCGTGCCCGGATAGGCCTCCGGGTGCTTGTCCGGACGCGCCCGCCGCTCGCCCACACTCACCAGCGCTGCGAACAGGGCGATGAGCGCGAGGAGTTGGGCCACAGGACCGAAGGCTCCGGAGTCCTCGCTGACCGCCTCCCCGGCACCGATCGCCGCCGCGACACCCGCGCCCGCCATCGCCGTGAACGCGATCGGCACCAGCAGCGCGTGCCGCCACCAGGCCAGCAGCGCGAGAGCGGGGACGAGCAGGGCGAACGGTCCCGCGATGACCACGGCCACCAGCGTCAGCGCCACCGTGCCGAGGATCGGACCCGGGGCGGGAGGCGCCGGGGTGAGCGCGTCCGTGTTGGGCTCGCGGCGCCGGACGAGGACCAGCGCGACCAGCGCGAGGACACCGACACCGGCGAGGATCAGACCGATCTCGTAGGTCTGCGAGGGCTCGTAGGTGAGCTTCACCGTGCCGCCCTCGCCCTTGGGCACGAGCCAGCCCTGCTGCCAGCCGTCGAGCCGCAGCGAGGTCAGCTCCTTGCCGTTGAGGGTCGCCTTCCAGCCGTCGTTCACGTTCTCGTACGTCGACAGGTACGAGGCCGCTCCCGCGCCGACGCTCACCTCGCGGCGGTCGCCGAGCCAGTCCTTGATCTTCAGCTCACGGGCGGTCTTGTCCACCTCACCCGGGGTGCCCCGGGTGAGCGAGGCGTCCATGACCGCGAGCGGACCCGAGTCCCCGGTCTCGACGCTGTGCGCGCCCGCGTCGAGGCGTACGGCCGTGTCCTTCTCGCCGCGCTGGCAGAGGCTGATCTCGACCGGCCTGCGCTCGGTGAGATCCGCGACCTTGCCCTTGGCGCTCGTCTCGTACAGCTCGCCGTCGATCGACATCGTCGGACCCTGGCCGCAGGGGAGCGAGAAGCGCTCCGAGGCGTCGGGCTGCGGCGTGCGGTACTGGTCGAGCGCGGGGACGTAGACCTCGGTGAGGCCCACCGGCAGCTGGAGGTCGTCGTCCGCCACCGGGTTGTGGACGGTCAGCGGCGCCGTCTTGGTGATGGTGATGTCCAGCTGGTCGGTGGTGATCGGGGTGAAGCGCGCGATGCCGTTCTCGTCGACGCCCGCGGTCGTCGCCCCGTCCGGCGAGCTGATCTCGATCTTCTCGGGACGGGTGGACAGACCGCCCGCGGCGGGCAGCACGATCTCGCCCACCGGCTGCTTGTCCGGCCACTTGAGGTGGATCACCGGACGGTTGTCGGTGCCCGCGATCCACGCCGTGGTCAGGTCGCCGTCGGTGAGGTTGCGCGGCGAAAGACCCCGGCCGAGCCTGGCCGTGGAGTCGGCCGTGGCGATGATCTGCTGCTTCTGCTCGGGGGCCACCTTGTAGAGCAGCTCGTCCAGCGCGGCACCCGGCATGGCCACCGCGCTCGCCTTCACCTCGTACTCACCGGAGCCCGTGGTGGTGAAGCGGCGGTGCAGACCCGCCTCGGCGTTGACCGGCGAGAGCGCGTTCGGGTCCGAGGAGCGGTGCAGCGAGTACGTCGTCGCGTCGGCGCCGACCGTTTTCTCCGCGTCCTTCGGCAGCTGGAGGAGCTTGGTGACGCGCACCTCGGGGAGGGTGATCTCCGAGAAGCCCGCACCCGTCAGACCCGGGCGCGCCTCCTGCGTGTCCACGATCGTGATCTTGATCCAGTCGGTGGCTCCCGCACGGGCCTTGACGCGCTGCGGAGTGCCGTCGGGCTGCAGCGAGCTGGTGACGCTGCCCGCCTCGGTCTCCACGCGCACCCGGGTGGGCGCGGCCCGCACGCCGTCCTGCGGCAGCGGGGTGACGCGGAAGGAGGACGGGACGGTGATCTCGGAGTTGAACTCCGCCTTGATCCACTCGCCCGCCGCCGAGTCGGAGCCGCCCTCGGCCCAGGCCGTCGCCGGGTCGCCGTCGAAGGCGTTCACCGGGTCGTACTGCGGCAGGTGGAAGAGCCAGTTGCCGTAGGAGGAGGCCGAGACGGACTTGGCGCCGCGCAGCTCGGCCGTCGTCTGGTGCTCGACGCCGTTGGTCGGCAGGATCTGGTGCGGCTTCTTGCCGGGGTCCTGGACCGCGTCGGGGGCGTTCCGCTCGTCGGGGCCGTAGGTGTACGACGTATTGGAGTTGACCAGGCCGAAACGGGTGTCGGCGCGGCGCAGTCCGTCGCCGACCGCCTGGAGGGCGGGCGTGCCGACGCCGGGGTGGTTGTCACCGGTCAGGACGGCCGGGCGGTCCCGCATCGCGGGGTCGGCGGAGAGCGGAAGCAGGGCTTCGGGGCCACCGCTGACGACCGCCGTGTTGGCGACGGGCTTCAGACCGGCCTGGCCCGGGCGCTCGGCGCCCTCGCCGGGGGCGTAGATCTCCACGGCGCGGTCGCGCGGGTAGAGGCCCTCCACCTGGAGGGGCGTGTCGTCGGGAATCGTGCCGCCGGTGGTCTTGGGGCCGAAGCCGGTGACGCGGCGGAAGCCGGACTCCTCCAGGGTGCGCTTGACCGTGGCGGTCGGGACGTGGCCGACCTGGTCCGGGTCGAGGTCATTGCGTACGACGACGTAGTAGAGCCCGGCGCGGGTCAGGTAGTCGGTCAGGCCCGGCACTTCGCCGCCGGTCATCAGCGCCTGCTCGACCGCGTCCATCGCGCGGCGGTTGCCCGGCGTGCCGAACGGCACGTAGTCGCGCTGCGCCCAGCGGGACTCGGCGAGCACGTCGAGGGGCTGGTCGATGGGCGAGCCCCAGGTGTAGATGCCGTGCGCGGTCGCCGGGACGACGAGGGCACGGGAGTCGGGGGAGTACTTCTCCAGCCAGTCGGCCGTCGTCTGCCAGTACGTGGGCAGCTTCTGGAACGAACCGGGCTGGAGTATCGAGCCGTTGACGTACGGCCAGGCGAGGCCGGGCAGCACGAGGAGCGCGGCTATCGCGGGCGCGTACCGTCTTCCGCGCACCGGCCGGACCCCGCGACGCGCCTGGGAGGCGACGCCCGCCAGGTGCATCAGGCCGAAGGCCAGCGCGAGCGCGAGGCCCGTCTGGAACTTGTAGATGTTGCGGAAGGGGACGAGCCCGCCGTTCAGCCAGGACTGGACGGTCTCGTGGAAGGGCGCGCCGAACGCGCCGCCGTACCCGGCCAGCGTGATCAGGACGACCGAGAGGACGGTCAGGACCAGCCAGCGCCGCTCGGGCAGATCGCGCCGGGCGAGCCCCGCGAGGCCGAGAGCGGCGGCGAGCGCCGAGCAGACGACGGTCACGACGGCCGTCGCCACCGTCCAGCCGGCCGGCAGCCACGCCTCACCGAAGTTCAGGTACGCCACCCAGTTGCCGGCGCCGCGCAGCGTCTCGGTCGCCGACATGGTGCCGGTCGTGGTGGCGGAGTTCTCCACGTACGGAAGGAAGTTCTCGCCGTGGATGCCGAGCATCAGCAGCGGCACGATCCACCAGGCGGTGGCCAGGATGACGCCCGGCACCCACCAGGTGATCAGCTTCCGCTTGCGCGGGCCGTTCGGGCGGGAGAGGAGGAAGAGGGCGACCGGGAGCAGCGAGGCGAGGGTCGCCGCCGCGTTCACACCGCCCATGAAGGGGATGATCAGCGCCGAGCGGCAGGCGGCGAGGCGCGCGCTGATCCGCTCGTTGGTCAGCGGCAGCAGCACCCACGGCAGGAACGCGCCGGGCAGCGCCGCGGCGGACGTCGAGCCGACGACCACGGTGAACGTCGGCCACAGGGCGTAGACGACCGCGCCGAGCAGTCGGCTCTGCCGGTTGCCGATGCCCAGGCGTTCGGCGAGGCGCAGCGCGCCCCAGAAGGCGACCGCCACGATCAGCGAGAGCCAGAGCCGCTCGGCGAACCAGACGGGAAGCTGCACGAGGTCGGCGAGGCCGTAGAACGGCAGCATCGGGAAGGCGTACCCGACGTACTGGTCCTGGATCCCGCCGAAGCCGCCTCGGTCGTGCCAGAGCTGGCCGAGGTCGGAGAGGAACTGCCAGGGGTCGACGGTGACACCGAGCTTGGTGTCGAACGTCATCCGCCCCGGCTTCACCGCGAGGAACAGCACGAACACCACGGCCCAGAACCCCAGCAGCCAGCGCCGCGAGCGCGGCCCCCGCGAGGGTTCAGGGGCGTCGGTCGTGGGCCGCACGGAGGCCGGGGGTGGGGCCTGGACCGTGGTCATGGACACCGCCTGAGAATGAGAAGGAGGTTCCAGGTCGCGAACTCGCGCACACCCGGCACCTTGGTGATCGCCCCGGCCAGGAAAGGCCAGTAGCGCGAACGTGCCGACACCACGTCCACGTCGGAACGGCCCCGCACCTGGCGCAGGGTCGTTCCGACGTGATGTGCGAAGAGGTTCTCGCCGAGCGTGTGTTTCGCGGCTTTTCCGGTACGTCTTTCATAGCGGGCGCGGGCCCGGTCGGCGCCCAGGTAGTGCCAGGGCGCCCACTCGTGGCCGCCCCAGGGGGAGAGCCAGTTGGTGAACGAGACATAGATGAGCCCGCCGGGCCTGGTGACCCGGACCATCTCGCTCAGGAACGTCTGCGGGTCGTCGACGTGCTCGAGGACGTTCGAGGAGAACGTGACGTCGGCGATCTCGTCGGCCAGCGGCAGCAGATAGCCGTCGGCGAGCACCGAGCCCTCCGGGGGCTTGGTGCCCGACGCCGTCATCTCCGCCAGGTCGGGCTCGAAGAGGTAACTCTGGGCGCCTCGGCGCCGGAACTCCTCGGTGAAGTAGCCGCCTCCGCCGCCGATGTCGACGACGACGCGGTCCTTCACCTTGACGTACGCCTCCACCTGGTCGGCGGCGTCCTTGGCGAGGAGGGTGTAGCAGCGCTCCGGCTCCCGCTGTTCGCGCATGAAGGCGCGGAAAAGCGTGGCGGAGCGACGCAGGGACGGGTCTTTCACTTAGTCCCCTGTGCGGTCGGGGGCCCGGCGGGCGCGGGTATGGGGAGCCCGGCGGGCGCGTGATGGGCGGCGACCGCTTCGGCCGCCACCGCCTGGAACTGCCGCACGGTGTTGCCCCAGCGGAACTGGGCCGCCCGGTCGCCGGCGGCCTTGCCGAGTGCCCTGCGGCGCTCGGCGCTGAGCGCCAGCGTGCACCAGGCGGCGGCGAAGGAACTCTCGCCGCGGGCGAGCAGGCCGGTCACGCCGTCCTCTATGGAGTCGCGGACCCCTGGGACGTCGAAGCCGACCGAGGGCGTCGAACGCGTCGCCGCCTCGGTGATGACAAGGCCCCAGCCCTCCACGGCCGAGGGATGCAGCAGCATCCACGCCTCGCAGAGCAGCCGGTGCTTCTCGGCCTCGGAGACATGGCCGCGGAACTCCACGCCGGGACCGGCGAGCTGTTCCAGGCGCTGTCGCTCCGGGCCGTCGCCCACGATCACGAGGCGGCCGCCCGTGACCGGCCTGACCCGCTCCCACAGGCGCAGGAGCAGATCGATCCGCTTGTACTCGACCAGGCGTCCCATCGCGAGGAACAAGGGCTCGTCGGAGCGGGCGTGCAGCGGGCCCGGCTCCTCCACGCCGTTGTGCACGATGCGGATGCGCTCGCGGTCCACGCCGATCGCCCGCAGCGCGGTGGCCGTCGACGGCGAGACGGCCACCAGGAGGTTGCCGCGCTGCGCCCCGGAAAGGGCCCAGTGCTCAAGCTTCCTGCCGAGCCGGGCCGCGGGGGCGAGCGCGCCTTGGAAGCGCATCCCCCACAGATCGGTGTGGACGTGGTTGACCAGGCACAGCGTCGGGCCGCGGTGCCACAGCGGCGCCAGGTACGGCATGCCGTTGCAGACCTCCACCAGCAGATCGCAGTCGCCGACCTGCCGGGTGAACGCGGACCGCGCCCGCAGGTAGTGACCTAGGTCGCCGCCCGCGGACACCACGCGGTAGTCGCGGTAGGCCGCGGGTCCGCCGCAGAGCAGCGTCACCTGGTGGCCCAGTTTGCTGAGCCCGTCGGCGAGCCGGTCGACGAGCAGTTCGGAGCCGCCCGCGGCCGGGTTGCCGAGGTCGCGGTGGGCGAGGAAGACGATCCGGCGTGGCTGTGGGGGAGGCGCCGGCAGTCGCTGCGCGTGCCGCGGGGCGGCCGCGCGCAGCGAGGACGGTACGTGCTGGGGCATGCGTGCTCCAACTCGTCTCAGGGTGCGGAACTGTGGGGGGTCGGGCGGGAGAAGCGGTACTGCTGTGGGGCTTGCGGGGTACTGCGGGGTGCGCCGGCCGGGCGCCGCGCGACGTGGGGTCGCTGCGACGGTGCTGTGCCCGGCCGGTGCGGGGGTGGTGCGGGGAC
>NZ_WMBF01000243.1:0-9471 GCF_019400875.1 Streptomyces anatolicus
CCTCAGGGGTATCCCGGGGGCCTTTCGCCTATCCGGGTGACGCACATTCGTACCCCTTCCGATGGCGCGGTCGGACGGTCCACAGTTCAGACGGGAGATCCGCACGACGCGGACAACTGAGCCATACGACACGGGGGTTGAAGCACATGCGTACGACCGCGCCCAAAACCATTTCCGCGACCATCACGGCCCTCGCGGCCACCACGGCCGCGTTACTCGCCGCGCTCGCCGTCCTGGCCGCGGTGATCCTCTCGCCCCCACCCGCCGTGGCCGCGGCCCCGCCCACATCGGGCCGGTGCGCGGCCGGTGAGCTGTGCCTCTGGGAGAAGGCGAAGTTCAAAGGCGCCCGGCATGCGTATGAACTGGCCGACATCGACATCGAGAGCTGTGTCGCGCTGCCGGAGGGGGGCAGCGCGCAGGCTCTCGCCAACCGCACCGGCCGCCCGGTCACCGCGTACCAATCCGCGAAGTGCGCCGAGACCGCCGAATTCAACACCTACCCGGGCAGCGGCACCTGGGCGCCCGAATCCCCCTATCGCGTGCGGGCCTTCAAGGTCTGGGAGAACTGAATGCGGGTACTCGCGCCTTAGAGGCAACCGTTAGAGGCAGGAACCGGCTGACTCGGACGCAGGACGCGCACGCACCCTCGCTCACGCGGCCGCACGTGGTCGCGGAGCGGGCCGGACCGCGCGACACCCGGGTCTTCACGCCACCGGGCCCTATGGCCCGCTGGGGCAACGCGCCGTCCCGCCGAGTGCCTCCGTCGCCCCGGCGGCGGCCTCGGCGGGCCTCGCGGCCTCAGCGGCATCGGCAGGCCCGGCGGTATCGGCGGGCCCGGCGGGCGCCGGGACCACGGCTCCCGAGAGGGCCGTCACCTGCGCGCGCAGCGCCCGCACCTCGGCCGTCAGCGCCTGGATCGCGGCCGTCTGGCGCCGCTCCTCGACATCGTCCATCTCGAAGCGGGCGATGAACCACGCCGCGATGTTCGCGGTGACCACACCGAGGAGCGCGATGCCCGACAGCATCAGACCGACGGCGAGCACCCTGCCGAGCCCCGTCGTCGGAGCGTGGTCGCCGTAGCCGACGGTGGTCATCGTGGTGAAGGACCACCACACCGCGTCGCCGAGCGTCTTGATGTTCCCCTCCGGCGACTCCCGCTCCACGGAGAGCACCGCCAGCGAGCCGAACATCAGCAGGCCCACCACCGCCCCCACGACATACGTCGTCAGCGTGATCTGCGACGCCATGCGAGCCCGCCGGCCCACGAGCATCAGCGTGGAGACGAGCCGCAGCAACCGCAGCGGCTGCAGCATCGGAAGGATCACGGCACACAGATCGAGCCAGTGCGTGCGGACGAACCGCCCGCGATGGTCGGAGAGGAGGAGACGCACGACGTAGTCGAGGGCGAAAGCACCCCAGACGATCCACTCCACGACCGTGCAGGTCCGCGTCACGGACCGGCTCGCGTCGGGCATGACGATCGGCACGGCGTAGGCGACGGCGAACGCCACCGCGAGCATGAGGAGCGGACGTTGGGTACGCCGCTCCCAGCGGAGTTGTGCCGGTAGATGCTTCATGGGCGCATCGTAGAAAACGCCGGAGGGCGACGGGACCCATGGGCCCGCCGCCCTCCGGACGAGACGTGTATTGCCGTCAGGGCTACGCGTCGCCCCCGGCGGGACCGGGGTCGGCGGCCGTGACGTCGAGGAGCTGATAGCGGTCGATCGCCTGCTTCAGTACGGAGCGGTCGACCTTCCCCTCGCGGGCCAGCTCGGTCAGCACGCCGACCACGATCGACTGGGCGTCGATGTGGAAGAAGCGGCGGGCCGCGCCACGCGTGTCGGCGAAGCCGAAGCCGTCCGCGCCGAGCGACTGGTAGGTGCCGGGCACCCAGCGGGAGATCTGGTCGGGGACGCTCCGCATCCAGTCGGAGACGGCCACGAACGGCCCCTCCGCGCCGGACAGCTTCCGCGTCACGTACGGGACGCGCTGCTCCTCCTCGGGGTGCAGGAGGTTGTGGCGCTCCACGTCCACGGCCTCGCGGCGCAGCTCGTTCCAGGAGGTCGCCGACCAGACGTCCGCCTTGACGTTCCACTCCGACGCGAGGATCTGCTGGGCCTCGACCGCCCACGGCACCGCGACGCCGGAGGCGATGATCTGGGCCGGAATGGCGCCCTGCTCACCGGTCTTGAAGCGGTAGATGCCCTTGAGGATGCCCTCGACGTCCACGTCCGCCGGCTCGGCCGGGTGCTGGATCGGCTCGTTGTAGACGGTGAGGTAGTAGAAGACGTCCTCGCTGTCGGGGCCGTACATCCGGCGCAGGCCGTCCTTGACGATGTGCGCGATCTCGTAGCCGAAGGCCGGGTCGTAGGCGACACAGCCGGGGTTGGTCGAGGCGAGCAGCTGCGAGTGGCCGTCGGCGTGCTGGAGGCCCTCGCCGGTCAGCGTCGTGCGGCCGGCGGTGGCGCCGAGCACGAAGCCGCGCGACAGCTGGTCGGCCATCTGCCAGAACTGGTCGCCGGTGCGCTGGAAACCGAACATCGAGTAGAAGACGTACACGGGGATGAGCGGTTCGCCGTGGGTGGCGTAGGCCGAGCCCGCGGCGATCAGCGAGGCCGTGCAGCCCGCCTCGGAGATGCCGTCGTGCAGCATCTGGCCCGTGGGCGACTCCTTGTAGGCGAGGAGGAGTTCGCGGTCCACGGCCTCGTACTGCTGGCCGAGCGGGTTGTAGATCTTCGCGCTCGGGAAGAACGCGTCCATGCCGAAGGTGCGGTACTCATCGGGGGCGATCAGCACGAAGCGCTTGCCGATCTCCTTGTCCCGCATGAGGTCCTTCAGGATGCGGACGAACGCCATGGTGGTGGCGATCGACTGCTGGCCCGAGCCCTTCTTCGCGGCCGCGTACGTCTTCTCCTCGGGGAGCTGGAGAGGCTTCGCGCGCACGACTCGGGTCGGGACGTAACCGCCGAGGCCCTGGCGGCGGTCGTGCATGTACTGGATCTCTTCGGAGTCCCGGCCCGGGTGGTAGTACGGCGGGGCGCCGTCCTCCAGCTGCTTGTCCGTGATCGGGATGTGCAGGCGGTCGCGGAAGCCCTTGAGGTCGTCGACCGTCAGCTTCTTCATCTGGTGCGTGGCGTTGCGGCCCTCGAAGTTCGGGCCGAGGGTCCAGCCCTTCACCGTCTGGGCGAGGATCACCGTGGGCTGGCCCTTGTGGGCCTTGGCCGCCGCGTAGGCCGCGTAGACCTTCTTGTGGTCGTGCCCGCCGCGGCCCAGGTGCAGGATCTGCTCGTCGGTCATGTTCTCGACCATGGCGCGCAGGCGGTGGTCGTCGCCGAAGAAGTGCTCGCGGATGTAGGCGCCGGTCTCGGTCGCGTACGTCTGGAACTGTCCGTCGGGGGTGGTGTTCAACTTGTTGACCAGGATGCCGTCCCGGTCCTGGGCGAGCAGCGGGTCCCAGCTGCGGTCCCAGACCAGCTTGATGACGTTCCAGCCGGCGCCGCGGAACTGCGACTCCAGCTCCTGGATGATCTTGCCGTTGCCGCGCACCGGGCCGTCGAGGCGCTGGAGGTTGCAGTTGACGACGAAGGTGAGGTTGTCCAGGCCCTCACGGGCGGCGATGGAGAGCTGGCCGAGCGACTCCGGCTCGTCCATCTCGCCGTCGCCGAGGTAGGCCCAGACATGCGACTTGGAGGTGTCGGCGATGCCGCGCGCCTCCATGTAGCGGTTCATCCGCGCCTGGTAGATCGCGCCGAGCGGGCCGAGGCCCATGGAGACGGTCGGGAACTCCCAGAAGTCCGGCATCAGCCGGGGGTGCGGATACGAGGACAGGCCGTGCGGCGCCTTGGACTTCTCCTGGCGGAACGCGTCGAGCTGCTGCTCGGAGAGCCGGTCGAGGAGGAAGGCGCGGGCGTAGATACCGGGGGATGCGTGACCCTGGAAGAAGATCTGGTCGCCGCCGTCGCCCTCGTCCTTGCCCCGGAAGAAGTGGTTGAAGCCCACGTCGTAGAGGGAGGCGGAGGAGGCGAAGGTGGCGATGTGGCCGCCGACGCCGATGCCGGGGCGCTGGGCGCGCGAGACCATCACCGCGGCGTTCCAGCGGGTGGCGTTCAGGACCTTGCGTTCGATTTCCTCGTTGCCGGGGAAGAACGGCTCGTCCTTGGTGGCGATCGTGTTGACGTAATCCGTACTGCGCATTTCGGGAACGGCCACGCGCTTCTCGCGGGCGCGCTCGATCAGCCGGAGCATCAGGTAGCGGGCCCGCTCACGGCCGCGTTCGTCGACCGCGGCATCGAGGGAGTCCAGCCACTCCTGGGTCTCTTCGGGATCGAAGTCCGGGACCTGACTAGGCAGGCCGCCAATGATGATCGGGTTGCGATCGGATCCGGAAGCCACGCTGTTCCTTCGCTGTTGGGGCTTTCACCTGGGTACTGCCTGGCCGTGCACCGCTCCCCATCGTGTACCCGACGGAAGCGAACGTCATCTCTACCGAGAGGTAACCGAGGCGATCACCCGGTGTCCCTGGGGTAGGCTCGACCAAATCGCAACGATACGCCCATCCTGCTTAACCGCTTCGCAGAGCCGTTCGGTCCCGTACGGATGAGGCGGCAGTTGCGGCGACACGGCCGGGAACGTCACCGTTTCGGCGGTCTCGGCGGCCGGGTACTTGCGCGATCCGTCCCGCCCGTGTGGACTACGGCCAACGCCCCGCGCACGCGCGTGGCTGAAGGCATTCCCGAAAAACATGATCAGGAGGCAATCCGTGAGCGCGACCGCGGACCACGCGGAGACGAACCTTGCCGTAAGGCTTGGTTTCCAGCCCGACCAGGTGGTCCAGGAGATCGGCTACGACGAAGACGTCGACCAGGAGCTCCGCGAGGCCATCGAGGAGGCCACCGGCACAGAGCTGGTCGACGAGGACTACGACGACGTGGCTGATGCCGTGGTGCTCTGGTTCCGTGAGGACGACGGGGACCTGACTGATGCGCTGGTGGATGCCATCGCGTACATGGAGGAGGGCGGCCAGATCCTGCTGCTGACTCCGAAGACCGGTCGTGACGGCTACGTCGAGCCGAGCGAGATCGGCGAGGCGGCCACCACCGCGGGCCTGTCCCAGTCCAAGAGCACGAACGCCGGCAAGGACTGGAGCGGTACCCGCCTGGTCACGCCCAAGGCGGCCTCGAAGAAGCGCTAGCCACGCGCGCACCGAGCCGCGATCCCAGCGAGACAGCCGTGCGGCCCTCACCGACGACCATCCGTCGGCGAGGGCCGCACGTGTGTCCGGAAGGCCCCGGAGGGACGTAGATCAGCGGACGTAGGGTGGGGTGTCACCCGAACGGCCCCGCCCAGGGGCCCGCCCCGTCGAAGGGATGCGTAACTCATGGCGCTCGCTGGAATCGCGACCGGCACCAAGGCCCCCGAGTTCGAGCTGAAGGACAACCACGGCCGCACTGTGAGGCTCTCCGACTTCCGCGGCGAGAAGAACGTGGTGCTGCTCTTCTACCCGTTCGCGTTCACGGGCGTGTGCACCGGTGAGCTGTGCGCGCTCCGCGACGAGCTGCCGAAGTTCGTCAACGACGACACGCAGCTGCTCGCCGTCTCCAACGACTCCATCCACACCCTGCGCGTCTTCGCCGAGCAGGAGGGCCTGGAGTACCCGCTGGTCTCCGACTTCTGGCCGCACGGCGAGGTCTCGCGCGCGTACGGCGTCTTCGACGAGGAGAAGGGGTGCGCGGTGCGCGGCACCTTCATCATCGACAAGGAGGGCGTCGTGCGCTGGAGTGTCGTCAACGGCCTGCCCGACGCGCGTGACCTGAATGAGTACGTCAAGGCGCTCGACGCGCTCGACACCCCGTGATTCTTGAGCCGCAGAGCCTGTGGCTGCCGGGAACCGGTCACTAGGATCCACTCGTTGATCCGATGGCAACGCAACGCTTGGGGCTCCCCGCCCCTGGACACCAATTGGGAGGACTCGTGGGAGTCAGCCTCAGCAAGGGCGGCAACGTATCGCTGAGCAAGGAGGCGCCTGGCCTGACCGCGGTTCTGGTCGGCCTCGGCTGGGATGTCCGTACGACCACCGGTACGGACTTCGACCTCGACGCCAGCGCGATCCTGACGAACGCGGAGGGCAAGGTCAGCAGCGACCAGAACTTCGTGTTCTTCAACAACCTGAAGAGCCCCGACGGCTCCGTCGAGCACACCGGTGACAACACCACCGGTGAGGGCGAGGGCGACGACGAGGTGATCAAGGTCGACCTGGCCTCGGTGCCCGCGGACGTCGAGAAGATCGTCTTCCCGGTCTCGATCTACGACGCCGAGACGCGCCAGCAGTCGTTCGGCCAGGTCCGCAACGCGTTCATCCGCGTGGTGAACCAGGCGGGCGGCGCGGAGATCGCGCGGTACGACCTCTCCGAGGACGCCTCGACGGAGACCGCCATGGTCTTCGGCGAGCTGTACCGCCACGGCGCGGAGTGGAAGTTCCGCGCGGTCGGCCAGGGCTATGCCTCGGGCCTGCGCGGTATCGCGCAGGACTTCGGCGTCAACGTCTGAGCCGAGCAGCCCCTCCGCCGTGTCGTCCGGCGCCGCACACGCACGAGGTGCGGCGCCGGACGTGCTCACCGGCTCACCACCGCGTGCCCGCATCACCCACCCTCGGGGAGGACCACGAACATGGGCGTCACACTCGCCAAGGGAGGCAACGTCTCCCTCTCCAAGGCCGCTCCGAACCTCACCCAGGTCCTCGTCGGCCTCGGCTGGGACGTCCGTACCACCACCGGCGCCCCCTTCGACCTCGACGCCAGCGCGCTGCTGTGCCAGGCGGGCAAGGTGCTCGGCGACGAGTGGTTCGTCTTCTACAACAACCTGAAGAGCCCCGACGGCTCCGTCGAGCACACCGGTGACAACACCACCGGTGAGGGCGACGGCGACGACGAGTCGCTCCTGGTCGACCTCTCCAAGGTGCCCGCCGGCTGCGACAAGATCATATTTCCCGTCTCGATCCATGACGCGGACAATCGCGGCCAGGCGTTCGGCCAGGTCAGCAACGCGTTCATCCGCGTGGTGAACCAGGCGGACGGCCAGGAGCTTGCCCGCTACGACCTCTCCGAGGACGCCTCCACCGAGACCGCCATGATCTTCGGTGAGGTGTACCGATACGGGGGCGAATGGAAGTTCCGCGCCGTTGGCCAGGGGTACGCGTCGGGCCTGCGAGGTATCGCTCTAGACTTCGGGGTCAACGTTTCGTAAAGCCGGGACCGGCGCGGGGGAGACCGCTCAACGGGAGCCCGTAACACACACGATTGGGTAACCAGTGATTCTGAAAACCTTCGGCTGGTCGTTCGCGGTGACCGCGCTCGGCCTTGTCGCCGCGGTGCTCTACGGAGGGTGGACAGGATTCGGCGTCGTCGCCATCCTCTCCATCCTCGAGATCTCGCTGTCCTTCGACAACGCGGTGGTCAACGCCGGAATCCTGAAGAAGATGAGTGCCTTCTGGCAGAAGATCTTCCTCACCATCGGTGTCCTGATCGCGGTCTTCGGTATGCGGCTGGTCTTCCCCGTCGTCATCGTGGCCATCAGTGCCAAGACCGGCCCCATCGAGGCGGTCCGCCTCGCGCTCAACGACAAGGACCGGTATCAGCAGCTGGTCACCGACGCTCACCCGTCGATCGCCGCCTTCGGTGGCATGTTCCTGTTGATGATCTTCCTCGACTTCATTTTCGAGGACCGTGACATCAAGTGGCTGGGCTGGATCGAGCGTCCGCTCGCCAAGCTCGGCAAGGTCGACATGCTGTCGGTCTGCATCGCCCTCGTCGTACTCATGATCACCGCGATGACCTTCGCGACCAACGCCCACCAGCACGGCGGCGTCCATGTGGACAAGGCGCAGACCGTCCTCATCTCGGGCATCGCCGGTCTCATCACCTATCTGGTGGTGGGCGGCCTCTCCGGCTACTTCGAGAACAAGCTGGAGGAAGAGGAGGAGCGCGAGCACGAGGCCGAGGAAGAGGCCAGGAAGAGCGGGAAGAAGGTGCCCGCCGTCGTCATGGCCGGCAAGGCCGCGTTCTTCATGTTCCTCTACCTGGAGGTCCTGGACGCGTCGTTCTCCTTCGACGGCGTCATCGGCGCCTTCGCCGTCACCAACGACATCGTCCTGATGGCGCTCGGCCTCGGCATCGGCGCCATGTACGTCAGGTCGCTCACCGTCTACCTGGTCCGCCAGGGCACCCTCGACGACTACGTCTACCTGGAGCACGGCGCGCACTACGCGATCGGTGCCCTCGCCGTGATCCTCCTCGTCACCATCCAGTACGAGATCCACGAGGTCATCACCGGTTCCGTCGGCGTCATCCTGATCGCCTGGTCCTTCGTCTCGTCCGTGCTGCGCAACAAGCGGCTCGCGGCCCAGGGGCAGGGCAGCTCGGGAGAGAAGAGCGAGGTCCCGTCCGGGGTCTGACGCTGACTGATTCCCTCGCCGAACTGTCCGATTCCGTACTCCGGAGTGTGACGGCGGCCAGGGTGAGGAACGCTCTGTGCGGGGCGGCCGTCGAGGAGGTTTCCTCATGGCCGCCCCGTCGGTATTCGTGCGGGGCACAAAGGACACTTGGGGGCGGCATGTCCTTCTGGGACGGTCTGTGGCGTGGGCGCTCGATGGACTTCGAGTCGGGCAGCGCCGCGAGCAACTCCATCGAACTGACCAAGCGCAACCCGACGGTCTCGCTCAGCAAGCAGGGCGCGGCCACCGGCAATCTGCGGGTCAACCTGTCCTGGCAGATGCGGACGTCCGACATCATCGGCAAGCAGCGGCGCGGCCGCGGTCTGCTGCGGCACCCGCTCAAGATGTTCCAGCCCGACGTCGTGCAGGCGCACACCCAGGGCGTGGTCAACGTGGACCTCGACATCGGCTGTCTGTACGAGCTGATGGACGGCACCAAGGGGGTCGTACAGCCGCTGGGGAGCTTCTTCGGGAGCCTCAACGCACCGCCGTACGTGAAGCTGAGCGGCGACGACCGGTTCGGCTCGCCGTCCGGGGAGACGATCTACGTCAACCTCGACCACCGCGAGTCCATCAAGCGGCTGCTGGTCTTCGCGTACATCTACGACCAGACGCCCGCCTTCGACCGCACGCAGGCCAAGGTCACGCTCTACCCCAGCAACGGGCCGAGGATCGAGATCGACCTGGACGAGCGCCAGCCGCAGGCCCGCTCGTGCGCGGTGGTCTCCATCGAGAACGTCAAGGGCGAGCTGATGGTGCGCCGCGAGGTGAAGTTCGTCTACGGCTTCCAGGCGGAGCTCGACCGGCTCTACGGCTGGGGGCTGCAGTGGGGCCGGGGCTACAAGACCAAGGTGGGCTGAGCGGGTGCCACCGGCGGCCGCGCCCCCAGCGAGACCCGCGCCCTCAGCGGGAGAGGAACTGGGGGCCCTGCGGAGGCAGCCGGAAGTTCGGGTCCGGCATCGGGGTCACCGGCTGCGGATAGC
>NZ_WMBF01000244.1:0-9428 GCF_019400875.1 Streptomyces anatolicus
GATCAGGCCTGACCAGTGTTCGCGCCAGGCGCGCTCGTCCTCGGGGCGCAGGTTCAGGCTGCGTACGACGACGCGTAGGTTGCTCTCGCTGTTGTCCCAGTCCTCGGGCATGCACCAGCGCACGACCGGGAGGTTGAGCAGGGTCAGGCCGAGCCAGAATTCGACCAGGACCTGGTCCGTGCTCCGCTGGGCCGTCCAGTGCGCGAGGCGCTGGCGCACGGCACGCTGCAGATCCGAATGACGGACGCGCACATCGTCGTCCTTGACCACCTGCTCCTGCTGGTGCCACACGCGCAACGTGCAGTAGTCCTCGTCCAGTCCGTCCGGCAGTAGGACGAACATGATGCGGGGCTCCGGGGCGGACCCGGCCCGATGCGGCATCGGACGCGCGGCGGCACGGCACCGCTTAAGGGGCTCATCGAGGCCGCGGTCCGCCGCGTGCGCGAGGCTCCACTCCTGGAGCCGTCGCCGCTCGTCGCCGGAGGGGAGGGAGGCGGCAAGGTACTCGAGGAAGGCCAGGAAGGGCGGGAGTCCGTCCGGCTGGGCGTTGCGGCGCAGGAGGTGCAGGGTCACGCTCCACGGGTCCGTGCAGTGCTCGGGAAGGCGGGGCGGGAAGGGAGCGAGGGCCAGACGCGCCACATCGTGGATGTCGGCCTCGCACTCCCGCAACAACGCGTACAGGGAGGTGAGTTCGGCGGGGGTCAGGCGGGCGCGCGCCAGATGCAGATCGCTCAGCAGTCTCAGCTGCGAGACCATCTCCGCGTCACCGGTCACGGCGAGGACCGCGCGGGTCAGGGAGTCGGTCTTCTCGCCGGTCTGGTCGTCCTGTGCGCAGCGTTGGACGATGTGTGCCAGCTCGTCGGCGCCGGACGCCTCGGGCCCGTCGGGGCGAGGGGTGCCCGACAGCGTGTCCTCCAGATGCCGCTGGAGTGCCCGGCGGGCGGTGGGCTGGCCAAGCCTCTCGGAGCGCGCCAGGAGACGCACCATGGCTCTTTCGAGGAACCTCGCCGAGGCGATCGCGCCGATGCCGGCGGCGGAGAGCGCGAAGAAGTCCTTGGATGCGAAGAAGTCCTTAGAAGTGCCCATGGAGCGTCCCCCCTGTCCGGCGCGCAGGTGATGGTGCGTCGGAGCGTGACTCGCATGCGTACTTCCTGGACTGTCCCGCATGTCGGGCGATCGCGCCAGAGCGCACTGGGTCCAACGACGGTGGCGCTTGTAAGACAGCGTTCGCACGGGAATACACCCGTGCGGGGGTGGAGTGGTGAGAGAGAGTGCGGCCATGGGGGACCTGGGGATCTGGGCGGCATGGGCGGCGGCACTGACCAGTGCGGCGACACTGGTCGTGACGACGGTGGTCGGAGGACGCCGGGAGCATCGGCTCTGGGTGCGGGACGCCCTCACGGATGCGTTCGTGGCGTTCCTGGAGGCCAGTTGGCAGCATTCGGACCTCTTTCATGCTCAGTCCGGGCAGAGCGAGAGCCCGCCGGCCGGTGCCACGGAGGCGTACGCCGAGATGCGCAGCCAACTGACGAGGCTGCGTCTGCTGGCGTCCGGGAACGTGCTGCGGGCCTGCGAGGAGTTGCTGCGCCAGCAACGGGGCGTGGCGGAAGCGGGGGCCGGGGCGGACCGTCGGGCTGCCCTGGCTCGGGTGTCGGAGCTGCGTCGCAAGGTGGTGGCGGCGGCGAAGACGGAGATGGGGCTCTAGCCGGTGATCAGGCGACATAGCGTCCCAGCCTGTCCTCGATGCTCAGCCGCAGGTCGGTCAGGGTGCCGCGGGTCTGCGGGGTGAGCGGCATCTCGGTGGTCGCACGCAGCAGCCAGCGGGCGATGTCGCTGCGTTGCGCGTCGGCCTCTTGCTGTGACCCCGGGAGCCAGTGGTGCACGATGTTGCCCAGTGCGGCCAGCAGGATCGGGTCCTCGGTGGGCAGCGCGTCCCGCAGCGGTTCGACGCTCCAGTACCCCAGTGAGATGAGCCGGGCGCGTGCCAGGCTGGGGTGCTGTGCGATCAGCGCAAGGTCCATGCTCCTCACCTCGTCCATGTCCTCTTTGGCGTTGTAGCCCGGGTCGTCCTTGGCCTTGAGCCGCGACAGATATCCCACCGCGGTGATCGCGTGGGCGGCGAGGGAGACCTCGACGCTGCCGTGCGCGCCATGCGAGTGACGGATGACTGTCGAGAGGTTGTACGGATCGAAGGCCGCTTCTTGCACAAAGGCGAGTTCCTCATACAGGCCGGTACTCGCGGCCAGGAGCACGAACTTGTGTCCCTGCACACCACTGGCGGGCGTCCGTTTGGCCAGGGCGGCCAGCTCCCGGCGTGCGTCTTGCGACAGGGAGACCGGTTTGACGGCGGGGGCGTCCAGCAGGACATCGGCACTGCCCAGCAGCGTCAGGAGTTCGCGGTCGGCGGCGCCATCGGCACTGCCCTGACCGGCCGGGCCGGGCTGCTCGCTCTGCTCCGCCCGCGCCGTGAGGAAATCGCCGATCTCCGCCCGGGGCAGCAGGGCCCGCCGCCATGTGACCGACCAGGGCCAGTGGAGGGCCGCCCGGTCCAAGTTCTGTGCCAGCAAGGTGCGGTGCACGCGCCAGGCCAGTTGCCGTCCCGTCTCGGCGTGCAGGTGTTCGGTGGCGCTGACCAGCGCGGCGACCGCCTCCAGCGACTCGGTGTCCAGGTCGTCGAGGTAGGGGGCCAGCAGTGCGGGCAGAATGCTGTGCATCTGCTGGGGGAGACTGTGCACGAACGCGGAGGCGATCAGGAGCGCCTTGCTGGTGCCCGTCGAGACGATGGACCGCAGACAGGCCTCGTCGACGTCCACGTTGCCGGCCAGGAGATGGTGGGCGGCCAGCGCGGTCAGGGAGTCGTCTCCCAGCGACAGCATCTTCTTCCACTGCTCGGGCGCCACGCCGATGCCGTGCAGGACATCCGAGGTCAGCAGCAAGGTGGGGGCCGCCGCCCCGTGCCACTGGAAGGAGTGCTGCGCTGTGGCGGCCCTGTCGATGAGTTGCGGCCAGTCCCGGTAGTCGGCGAGTCCGAACCGGAACCGGTAGGCCAAGAGGGTTTCGAGCCGGCCGCACGTCGCGAGGTGCGTGAGCAGCCGTAACCGCTCCTCGTCCAGCGTCTGCGTGGTTTCCGTGGCGGCCGTCTCCTTGAGTGCCGCGTCGAGTCCCAGGAGCCGTTCACCGCAGGCGTCCGCATAGGCGCGGGTTCTGGACCGGTCCGGCCGCACTCCCAGCTGCGTCACCGTCTCCCACGCCTGGGAGTGCACCTCCCAGGGCTCATCGGCGGCGATCCGCTCCCAGGCCAGGCCCACGAGGCTGTGCAGTTCGGCGACCTGGATGCTGCGCAGGGCCCGCGTGACCAGCCGTGGGTCCCGGGGTGTCCGCTCGGCCGGGGCGTCGAGGAAAGCGGTGAGGACCTCTTGCAGGTAGCTGCTCGCGTCGGGGACGAACCACCGATACATCATCACCAGGCCGTCCAGGGCGGCTTCCGCGGCGTCGGTGGACACGTCCGAGGCCAGAGCGGTGTCGCGCAGGATCTCCAGAGCCGCCCGGTCCCCGTACTTGGCCAGGGCGTACGCGGAGCGTTTCCAGGCGGGGATGCCGCTGTCCGAGGAGCGGAGAACGTCCTTCTGCTCGCGCAGGAACGTGTCCCGAATGATCTCGATGGCCGCACTGGCCGGAGCGGCCTGCATCAGCAGAGCCCCGTACCAGGGACTGGCGACGGCCCCCGCCCGCACCACGGCTTCGGTCGTCGCCTCCGGAGTCTCCGGATCGGTGACCAGCAAGACGGCCGCTTCTCTCCACCCGTACCGCAGGACGTAGTCCGTGACGGTCTTGCGCCTGTCTTCCGGGTACCGCTGCAGGGCGACCGCACCGCAGTAGGACTGGACCAGAGGGTCACGGAAGCTGACCCGTCCGGCGATCTCGTCCAGACAGGGCGTGGCCAGCAGTTCCCGTAACCGCTCCCGGCCGTGTCCCGTGGCCACTTTCTCCAGCGCGTCCTCTGCCGCCGCCCTGCGCAGCGCGCCGGACGCGTCGAGCTTCTTGGCGATCGCTCCCAGCAGCCGGATCAGATCATCGACGTGCACGCTCGACGCGGAGTCGTTCAGCAGCCGGGTGAGATAGCGGTGCACCAACTCGCCGGGGTTGGACGGCAGTACGTCGGTGCCGGCGTATTCGTCGACCAGCATGTTCAGGAACTGCGGCTTGCCGGCCAGATCGCGCAAGGCTCCGGCGCCGACATCCCGGAACAGGCGGGCCTCAAGGTTCTTGAACCGGCTCTTCCAGAGGTGCTTGTCCCGTTTGCGCAGCACCGTCCGTAAGAAGTCCCTGGCCGGTCCCTCACGGACCTTGTGCACGGCGACCGCGGGCCACCGCAGGACCATCGGGTCGTAGTCGCGCACGCGGTCGCATACGAGCAGTCTGAGACTCGGAGCCGTGCGGGCTATCCGGGCCAGATAGACCATGATCTGGCTGCGCTCGCGGCTGTCGACCAGGTCCAGGTCGTCAACGGTGACATGCACCCCGCCCATGGCGATCAACGCCGCCAGACACGCGTCCGACAGCACCTTCTGCAGGTCGTTGGCCACGCGCAGGAACCGGTGGACGGTGGTCGGCTCTTTGGACCTGCGCAGGAACTCGATGGCGTCGACAGCGGAGACCCACAGCGGCAGCAGCGGGCTGCCGCCGGGAACCACGTCCTCCGACAGCAGCCGCAGATGCAACTCACGCGCCACCGTCGTCTTCCCCGCTCCCGGATCGGACAACAGCACCACCTGCTGTTCCCGCTCGACCAGGGCTACACAGTCCTCGGACGCGGCCGACAGCGCGCCGTGCCCCTGCTGGACACACGGGGCCCCCGGCGGCAACCGGTGGCCCTCCAGAGCGATATAGGTGAACGAGAGATCGTCGGCCTGCCCCGTGCTCGGGTCAGGCCTCTGTGCTTTTCCCGCCGGGGCATCCGGTCCCGTCAGATGGCGTTGGAGTAACTGCTGGCGCGCCTCCAGCAGGGCTGATGACGGGAGCCGCCGCAGTCCCTGTGCCACGCGTGCCAGTACTGCGGTGTCCTCCACCCGAGAGGAGACCGCCAGGAGCAGATCTCCCGCGCCCGGGGAATCCGCCTCACCGGCGGCAAGCAGGACCTCGCAGGCCAGAGCCGCATCCCGCGGTGACCAGTCGGCGAACGTCTCGCCGAGCGGCCCCAGGCTCTCGCTCGCCACACCGGCCACGGCGCACGACGCCCGCAGCCGATGGGGGTTGGCCACCTCATCGTCGTTCTCCGCCCACTTCAGGGTCTTGCAGGCGGCCAGCACCAAGTGCTGTGGATAGTGCGTACGCCAATCGCCGAGAACGGTCCGCAGCGAGGTCTCGGCGAGCGTGCCGCGCACTTGCCACAAGAGGAGCAGGCTCCGTCCCAGGGGTGGATTGTCCGCCGTCAAGGCCTGGGCGACCTGCTCTGCCGCCGCGCGGACGCGCTCCCCGTCCCAGTGCGCGGTCATCCGCACCAGGAAGCCCAGGAGACGCTGCTGGCGTACCAGCTCGTCCCACGTCAGACGGTCCGCGAGACAGTCCCGGACCAGGCAGGTCTCCAACCACGCCGGATCCTGGAGAGTCGCCCCCGACTCGTCGAACGTCGCGAAATCGATCAGATAGGGAGTCGTGCCCAGAGTGATGATGTTGCGCGGGTTGAGGTCACGGTGAACCGGCGAGAACGACCGCTTGTCGGCAGGCCCCCACAGCACCGATTCCAGGCGTCCCACCGGATGCGCGATGCGGGTCTCCCCGTAGGTGATCGCCGTCTCCGTCTCGGTGAACGCTTCCGGCCCGAAAGCGCGAGCCATCGCCGCCGACCACGACTGCGCGCGCACAGCCGAGACGAGACCGAGAACCTCCACGGATCTGCGGTTCGTCTGCTCCTGACGGATACGCTTCAGACTCGCGGCCGTCCGTGCGGAGCCCATCAGCTTCACCCGCACATGAACCGCACTCTCGACCAGTGTCCCCGTGACGTCTTCGTCACTCACCTCAAGGTTGGTCAGGGACAGCCGCACTGTCTGGCCGGGAGCCAGAGAACGCTTCGCGCCGGGCGTCGCGGTGGATTCCTCCGCCATGTCATCGGAGTAGATCCGCGGTGCTTCCTTGTCCTCGGCATCGGCGTTGCCGTCCATCAGGAGCAAGTCACCGGGGCGCCCCTCGACCCTGCCCACCGACAGGCAGAGGTCAAAGCCAAGAGAACGGTTGAAAGACGCCGCCAGCTGCCTTTCCTGCGTCTCGGCCCGGGCATACATGCTGTCCGCCAGCGAGGCGAGCACCTGCCGCACCAGGGCGGCACAGTCATTCTCAGAGGCGTTCCCGTCCACGGCGGCGGCGACCACGTCCTCCAGGGCCACCATGCTCACCCCTGCACGGTGATCCCAGTCCATGGCGTGCCGGTACACCACGACGCTCTTGCGGGCCTCCCGCTCACGCTCTTCGACCACCCCCTGGCTGACCGCCGTGACAGCCACGAACATGTTGCTGTCACAGGTGGCGATGAGCCGCCTGTACCCCTTCCACTCTTTGATGGCGTCACCCACGTCCATCAGCTTCGCCACTTGCTGCGCGGGCTGCCGGTTACCGTCCCGGCGGGTGATGATCTCCAGAACCTGCGCGCCGCCACGGCCACCGGACAGTCGCTTGACGACCTCGACGCTCTCGACCGAAGCCGGCCACTTCCCCTCGGCACGGCAAACGCTGTCGCCCGCCGCGGGATCCGCATGGCGGACCACCCCGAGCAGCGCGTCCTTGACGGCGCTCCACTCTTCTTTGGCCGTGATCCCGCAACCGGCCGCCGGAGTAACCCTCAGTGGTTCAGTCACCGCACCCCCCGATGCCGCCACGACAATGCGCGGCGATACTCAACACCCCTACCCAGCAAGGAACTTTAGCCACCTTGGCCGGTCCGCGTCCCCGGAACCGTCAGGACGCCGGCCCCGGGCGGGACTGGCGGCGGCGCGGCCACTTGCGGGTGTCGCGGGGTTCCACGTACGGCTCCTCCTCCGGGGGCATGCCACCGGCGATCGCGCGCTGGCGGGCGAGTTCCGCGTCGAATTCCAGGCCGAGCAGGATGGCCAGGTTCGAGAGCCAGAGCCAGACCAGGAAGATCACGACACCTGCCAAGGTGCCGTACGTCTTGTTGTACGAGGCGAAACCGGCGACGTAGAGCGCGAACCCGGCGGAGGCCACCAGCCACAGGAGCACCGCGAGCACGCTGCCGGGGCTCAGCCAGCGGAAGCCCGGGCCATGGACGTTCGGGGCCCGCCAGAAGAGCAGGGCGATCATCGAGACGACGAGGACCAGCAGCACCGGCCACTTGGCGATGGACCAGGCCGTGAGCGCCTCGTCGCCCACGCCGATGGCGCCCCCCGCGCGCTCGGCGATCGGGCCCGTGAAGACCACGATCAGCGCGCTGACGGCGAGCAGGACCATCAGGGCCAGGGTCAGGGCGATCCGCAGCGGCGTCAGCTTCCAGACCGGGCGTCCCTCGGGGAGGTCGTACACGGCGTTCGAGGCGCGGATGAAGGCGCCCACGTAACCGGACGCCGACCAGACGGCGAGCACCAGGCCCAGGATCGCCATCACACCGCTGGTGCTGCCGCTGCCCTGCAACTGCCGTACGGCGTCGCTCAGCAGGTCGCGCACCGGGCCGGGCGCCAGCTTCTCCAGGTTGTCGAGGACCGAGGTGGTCGCCTTCTCGCCGATCACACCGAGGACCGAGACCAGGACGAGCAGCGCGGGGAAGAGCGAGAGCACGCCGTAGTAGGTCAGGGCGGCGGCCCGGTCGGGCAGGTCGTCGTCCATGAACTCCTTGCCGGTGCGCCGCAGGACCGACCACCAGGAGCGGGCCGGCAGCTCGGTGGGTTCGTCGGGCGCCGCCGCCTCGACCTCGGGGCCGGGCCCCGTGTTCTTGTCCTTGCCGAAGGTTGCCATGCGCGGCGAGTTGGCCGACTGGGCCGACGTATGCCTGTTCTCCTCGGGTTCTCTTCGGCAGATGTCGGGGTGCCGCGCGGAACGGCCTTGGGGGTTCCTCCATGAGGTCTCGCATCTGCCATGGATGAAGTCATCAAATATTTCAGATGCAAGGCAATCGCCCTTATCTTGTCGCACATGCAGTCCTACACGATTGGGCAGGCCGCGCGTCTGCTCGGGGTCAGTCCCGACACCGCCCGCCGCTGGGCGGACGCCGGACGCGTCGCCACGCACCGCGACGAGGGCGGGCGGCGGCTCATCGACGGCCGGGATCTGGCCGCCTTCTCCGTCGAGGTCGCGCAGAGCGGCGGCGCGGGCGAGGAGGACGTCCCGTACACCTCCGCCCGCAACGCCTTCCCCGGCATCGTCACCGCCGTGAAGCTCGGTGACGTGGCCGCCCAGGTGGAGATCCAGGCGGGTCCGCACCGCCTGGTCTCGCTGCTGACGCGTGAGGCGGTGGAGGAGCTCGGCCTCGAGGTCGGGATGCAGGCCACCGCGCGCGTGAAGTCCACGAGCGTGCACATTGATCGCGCCTGAGCCAGGAGTCCCGCCCATGTCGTTCTTTCCGAAGTCTTCCGTCCCCGCTTCCGTGTCTGCTCCCGTGTCTGCTTCCGTGTCCGCTTCCGTTCCTGCTTCCGTCCGTCGTGGTGCCGTCGCGGTCCTGACCGCCGCGCTGCTCGTCCCGTTCGCCGCCGCCTGTGGTGGCGATGACGACGACAGCGGGCGCGAGAAGGGCGGTGGCGGCAAGGACGTGCAGCTCACCGTCCTCGCCGCCTCCTCCCTCACCGATGTGTTCGCCACCGCCGAGAAGGCGTACGAGAAGGACCACCCGGGCGTCAGGGTGACCGTCTCCGCGGCCGGTTCGCAGGAGCTGGCCGCGCAGGTCAAGCAGGGGGCGCCGGCCGATGTGCTCGTCACCGCCGACACCAAGACGATGGACGGCCTCAAGGCGGAGACCGGGACGCCCACCGTGATCGCCAAGAACCGGCTTGTGATCGCCACCCGGGAGGGGAACCCGGAGCGGATCAAGGGGCTGAAGGACCTCGGTGACAGTGAGCTGAAGGTCGTCCTCGCGGACGACACGGTTCCGGTCGGGCGCTACAGCAAGCAGGTCCTGGACCGGCAGCGCGTCGAGGTGAAGCCCGTATCCAAGGAGGCGAACGTGCGTTCTGTGCTGAGCAAGGTGGAGCTCGGCGAGGCCGACGCCGGGCTCGTCTACCGGACGGACGCGGCGACCGTGCCGGGCAAGGTCGACGCCGTCGAGATCCCCGACGCGCAGAATGCCGTCGCCTCCTATCCGGCGGCGACGCTCAAGGGCTCCGCGAACGGGGAGGAGGCGGCGGCGTTCGTCAAGTGGCTCAGCACGGGGTCTGCGCAGAAGATTCTGCGCGAGGCGGGCTTCCAGAAGCCGTAGCGCGTACGTC
>NZ_WMBF01000245.1:0-9252 GCF_019400875.1 Streptomyces anatolicus
GGGCTGCTGAGTCTGGCGCGATTGCGGTGGTCCGGGCGGCCTGGGTGGCCCGGGCGGCCGGGGTGGCTGCGGCTTCCGCGTACGAGAAGGGGGCGGCGGCTGGCCGTGCAGGGGGTGATGGCGCTCTGCGTGCTCGGGCTGCTGCCCGCGACCTGGCTCTTCGTGACGACGGAGAGCAGGATCGGCACGACGGCTGACGCGCCGCGCGCCCGGGTCGCGATGGTCTTCGGCGCCGGGCTCTGGAAGGGCGAGCCCTCACCGTATCTCGCGCACCGGCTGGACGCGGCCGCCGATCTGTACCGCGCGGGCCGGATAGAGGTCGTGCTGGTGACGGGTGACAACAGCCGCGAGGAGTACGACGAACCGGACGCGATGCGCGCCTATCTGAAGAAGCACGGGGTGCCGGACCGCCGGATAGTGAGCGACTACGCAGGTTTCGACACCTGGGACTCCTGCGTCCGCGCCAAGAAGATCTTCGGCGTGGACCGGGCGGTGCTGATCAGCCAGGGCTTCCACATACGCAGGGCGGTCGCGCTGTGCGACGCGGCGGGCGTCTCGTCGTACGGCGTCGGAGTGGACGCGGTGCACGACGCGACCTGGTACTACGGCGGCGCCCGGGAGATCTTCGCGGCAGGCAAGGCAGCGCTGGACGCGACCTCCCGCCCGGACCCACGCTTCCTGGGCCCGCGAGAGCGGGGAGTGGAACGGGCGCTGACTTCGGGCCGGTGAGTCTTGGGGGGCGGGGCTTGGGTGCCCCGAAGGAGCGCGGCGGCTTGGGTGCCCCGACGGAGCGCGGGTGCTTGAGTGCCCCGAAGGGGCGCGGGGAACTGCGCGCCCAGCCACGACGCACCCGCAGGTGCCTGGCGTCTTGGGGGGCGCGGGGGCTCGGGTGCCCCGAAGAGGCACGAGGGCTCGGGTGCCCCAAAGGGGCGCGAGGAACTGCGCGACCAGCCACGACGCACCCGCAGGTGCCTGGCCGCGCACCAAGCCGTTAAACCCGCTCATCATCGGCTCGCTCGCCGACAAGCAGGCGGGTGAGCGGCCCCGGCGCACGCGTGGGCCAGCTGGCGAGCTCCTCCCTTACAAGGAGGATGTCGAGACGTCCCGCACGCACCCCGGCACGGCAGTGCCCGGCCCCCAGCCAGCCAGGGCCCCCACCTCACAGTGAGGTGCGGCCATGGCTGAGACCGGCTTACCGCGTGCGTAACGCGAGCACGTCAGGGCACGTAACAAGAACGGAGGACGCTGGACGGCATGCACTCCACGGCGACCCCCGCGACCCCGGCGACCCCCGCGACTCCCGCGGCCACGGCGGCCACGCCGGTGACGGCGGTGACGGCGACCCACTGCCCGTACTGCGCGCTGCAGTGCGGAATGGGGCTGACAGCGGGCCCCAGCGGGGGCGTCGAGGTCGTGGAGCGCGCGGCGTTCCCCGTGAACAAGGGCGCCCTCTGCGGAAAGGGACGCACGGCGCCCGCGCTGCTCTCCTCCCGGGTGCGCCTGACCGAGCCCCTCGTCCGATCCCACGCCACGGGCAAGCTCGCGCCGGCTACCTGGGAGGAGGCACTCGACCGGATCGCCGGCGAGCTGTCCCGCGTGCGGACGGAGCACGGCGCGGATGCGTGCGGAGTGTTCGGGGGCGGCGGGCTGACCAACGAGAAGGCGTACGCGCTGGGCAAGTTCGCGCGGGTGGTGCTCGGCACATCGCAGATCGACTACAACGGACGTTTCTGCATGTCGTCGGCGGCGGCGGCCGGGCAGCGGGCGTTCGGGCTGGACCGGGGGCTGCCGTTCCCGCTGGAGGACATCCCCCGCACCGGCTGCGTGATCCTCGTCGGGTCGAACCTCGCCGAGACGATGCCGCCCGCCCTGCGGTATCTGACCGAGCTGCGGGAGAACGGCGGCACGCTGATCGTCGTGGACCCGCGGCGGACGCGCACCGCCGAGCAGGCCGACCTGCATCTGGCGCCGCGCCCCGGCACGGACCTCGCCCTCGCCCTCGGGCTGCTGCACCTGGTCGTGGCGGAGGGGCGGACGCACGAGGAGTTCATCGAGGAGCGGACCAGCGGATGGGAGGAGGCGCGGGCGGCGACGATGGCGCACTGGCCCGAGTACGTGGAGCGGATCACCGGCGTGCCCGTGCCCCAACTGCGGGAAACCGTACGGATGTTCTGCGAGGCCGAGACGTCGATGGTGCTCACCGCGCGCGGGCCCGAGCAGCAGTCCAAGGGCACGGACACCGTCGGGGCGTGGATCAATCTCTGCCTCGCCACGGGCCGGGCGGGGCGGCCACTGTCCGGGTACGGGTGTCTGACCGGACAGGGCAACGGCCAGGGCGGGCGCGAGCACGGGCAGAAGGCGGACCAGCTGCCCGGGTACCGCAAGCTGACGGATCCGGCGGCGCGGGCGCATGTGGCGGGGGTCTGGGGCGTGGACCCCGATGCGCTGCCCGGGCCCGGCAGGTCGGCGTACGAACTGCTCGACGCGCTCGGCGGGGAGGTCAAGACGCTGCTCCTGATGGGGTCCAACCCGGTCGTGTCGGCGCCGCGGGCCGCGCATGTGGAGGAGCGGCTGCGGTCGCTCGACTTCCTCGCGGTGGCGGACGTGGTGCTGTCGGAGACGGCCGAGTTGGCGGACGTGGTGCTGCCGGTGACGCAGTGGGCCGAGGAGACGGGGACGGTGACGAATCTGGAGGGGCGGGTGTTGCTGCGCCGCCGGGCGGTGTCCGCGCCGGCCGGGGTCCGAAGCGATCTGGAGGTGCTGCACGGGCTCGCGGCTCGGCTGGGCCATGAGAAGGGTTTCCCCGTCGATCCGGAGGAGGTCTTCGAGGAGCTGCGGCGGGCGAGCGCGGGCGGGCCGGCGGACTATTCGGGGATCTCGTACGAGCGGCTGAGGGAGGGGGACGGCGAGGGCGTGTTCTGGCCATGCCCGGACGCGGATTCGGACGTCCCCGAACCGGCGCCGGGCGTTCCCGGACCAGCGCCGGGCATCCTCGAACCAGCGCCGAACGTCCCCGAAGCGGCGCCGGGTGCGGATGTGTCTGTGGGGGCCGCCGTGGCTCCGCATCCCGGGACGCCCCGGCTGTTTCTGGAGGGGTTCGCCACGGAGGACGGGCGGGCGCGGTTCGTGCCGGTGGTGCACCGGGCGGCGGCGGAGGAGACGGACGCGGAGTATCCCGTGCTGCTCACCACGGGGCGGGTGCTGGCGCGGTATCAGTCGGGGGCGCAGACGCGGCGGGTCGACGAGCTGAACTCGGCGGCGCCGGGGCCTTTCGTGGAGCTGCATCCGCGGCTCGCGGCGCGGCTCGGGATAGCGGACGGCGAGGCGGTCGCCGTGGTCTCGCGGCGTGGCCGGGCGGTGGCTCCGGCGCGGGTGACGTCGTCGATCCGCTCGGACACGGTGTTCATGCCGTTCCACTGGCCGGGCGAGGGGCGGGCCAACTCCCTGACGCATCCGGCGCTTGACCCCATATCGCGGATGCCGGAGTTCAAGGTGTGCGCGGTGCGGCTCGAGCGCGCGGAGAGGGTCTAGAAGGCGCTCGGCAGGTGCGCCCGGCGCGGGCGACGGAGGCGGTCGCGACGGAGGCGGCGGCCGTCATAGACATGCCGGTGCGAGGGTGACGGCTCCCGGTCTACGCCCACTGGGCGGGGCGTGGCGTCCGTGCGGTCACTCGGCGGTCTCCCGCTCCACCCACTCCAGGTAGGCCGCGCTCCCCCGGGCCACGGGGGTCGCGATGATCTCCGGGGTGTCGTAGTCGTGGGCGTCGGTGAGCCATGCCTCCAGGGCGGCGTAGCGCGCGGTGGTCGTCTTGAGCAGCAGTTGCCATTCCTGCGCGGTCTCGATCTCGCCCTCCCAGCGGTATACGGAGGTGACGGGGCCGGTGATCTGCGCGCAGGCCGCGAGCCGGGCCTTGACCGCCCCGCGCGCGAGGTCCCTCGCCTTGTGTTCCGCGTCGGTCGTCGTCAGTACGGTGAGCACGGTTGGCACGTTCGGCACGGTCGACGCGGCAAGCGCCGTCGGTTCTGCGTCCATGCGCCGATTGTGCACAGCCCGCGCGGACCGTGGCACCCAGCCCCCGCGCGGACCATTGCGCCCAGCCCCCGCGCGGGCTCCGGGCCCGACCGTCGCGGACCCCGGGCCCAACCGTCGCGGGCGGCCGGCGCCAGAGGCGAGCGCCCTGGTCGAAGGTCCCGAGATGTCGGGGTTCTCCGGTCATGGGTGCAGTTGTTACACAACCTCCCGTTTTCTGTGATGGACGGTTCCTACGGTCGACAGCGGTGGCCGGCCCCTGCCGAACCCCCAGCGCAGTCCCTGGGCCGGCCACCACCAGCCCACCGGCCTCCGCACGAGTCAGCCACGCCATGAACCCGAACCTCCGCCGCCTGCTCCTCCCGGGCGCCGCCCTCTCCGTCGCCCTCGCTGCCTCCGTGCTCGCCGGATGCACCGGCCCCGACGGCCTCGGCCCGGGCGAGGCCGCGCCTTCCGTCTCCGCGCAGCCGCGCCCGGAGGCGGTCTGGCCCGCCTGGTCGGGTATGACGTCGCTGGCGCCCGGTGCCGACGCCGCCACGCGTCAGCCGCCCCCGCGGGCGTTGGAGGGGTTGCCCAAGGTCGGTTCCGGTGGGCTCGCCGCGCTGGATGTCCACGCGGTCCTGCGGGCGGATCCGCGTACGAAACCGCTGGCAGAGCGAGGGCTGATCGACCGGCCGGGGCGGGCGGGGCTGCGGCCGCCCGTGTTGATGGACCTGACCGGCGACAAGAAGCCCGAGTTGCTGATCGCCGCGGACACGGAGAGCGGGCGGAACATCCTGACCGTCTACACCGAGCGCGGCGGCAGGGTCTACCCCATCCTGTTCACCTCCGGCAGGCGGATGAGCGTCGAGACGATCGGCCCCGACCTGCTGGTCCGCACGCCGTGCTCGGACGGCGGCGAGCAGGCCGTGCGCTTCCACTGGGACGGCGCGCGGATGTCCACCATCAGCGACATCAGGGACTACAAGAAGCCGGGTGACTCCCCGGAGACGGTGGGGCCGAGGCCGCACGCCTCGGAGAGCGCACCCATGGAAGGGCCCTGATGCGAAGGGCCCTGATGCGGCGGAGGGCCGGGCAGGGGGCTCAGTCCTCGCGGACCCGGACTTCCCCGGCCCAGTCCCTTCGCGCGGCCTGGCATGCCCTGGTTCCGCGTGGAGCCAAGGGGAACGGCCTCGGCCTCCGCTGGAAGATCGCCGCACTCCTCGCCTGCGGCTGCGCCGTGGTCGCCGTCGCCATCGGGCTGCTCATCCACCACGCCAGGCTCGACCAGGTCGCGGGGAACGCCCGGTCGAACGCGACCGCGCAGCTCGTCCGCGTGCGCCAGCTGTACGAGTTGACGGGGCAGGTCGACCGGAGCGACACGGACGCGGCCCTCGACGATCCGGATCTGCCCGGGCCGCTGCGGCGGGCCGCGTTGGCCGGGCAGCGGACCACCTACCTCGACATGGCCTCGGACGACCCGAGCGTCTGGGCGGCGAGGCCGGTCGGCGGCCGTACCCGTCACGTCCTGTCCATCCGCGAGTCGCTGCGCGAACAGGCGGACGAGATAGCCGACTTCGACCGGCAGCTGATGATCTCGGGAGCCGTGGTCGTCGGCCTTGCCGCGCTCGGTGGGGCGGGGCTCTCCAGCAGGCTCAGCCGTGAACTGCGTACCGCCGCGGCCATCGCGCGCCGCATCAGCCAGGGCGACCTGGACGCCCGTATCCACCCTCCCCGGCCGCCGGACGCGCGGCACGCCAAGGACGAGGTGGCCGAACTGGCCACCGCCGTCGACACGATGGCCGCCTCCCTGCAACAGCGCCTGGAGGCCGAGCAGCGCTTCACCGCCGATGTCGCGCACGAGCTGCGCACCCCGCTGACCGGGCTGCACACGGCGGCCGAGCTGCTGCCGCCGAGCCGCCCGACCGAGCTGGTGCGCGACCGGGTCCACGCCCTGCGGACCCTCACGGAGGACCTGCTCGAGGTGGCTCGGCTGGACGCGGAGGTGGAGAAGCCGGACCTGGAAGTGCATCCGCTGGGGCGGCTCGTCGAGACGATCGCCGAGCGCGCGGGCGGTTCGCAGGCCGCCTTCACGGCGCGGGGGACGCGGGCCGCGTATGACACGTTCGTACGCACCGACGTGCGCCGGCTTGAGCGGATTCTGACGAACCTCGTCGCCAACGCCCGCAAGCACGGCGGCGATCCCGTCGAGGTGTGGGTCGAGGGCGCCGAGGTGACGGTCCGCGATCACGGTCCCGGCTTCCCCGACTGCCTCCTCAAGGACGGCCCGCAGCGCTTCCAGACCGGCGCGCGCGAACGCGGCCAGGGCACCGGCCTGGGGCTGACCATCGCGTTCGGCCAGGCCCAGGTGATCGGCGCGAGTGTGGAGCTGGCCAACGCGGCGGACGGCGGTGCGGTGGCGGTCGTCAGCCTGCCGCGGGCCTAGCCCATCCCCCTAACTCCCGTACGGCCGGACCGCCTTGGCCGCCCGCAGCGCCCAGGCCCACCACGCCAGTTGGTCGAGCATGGCCTTGGCCGCGGCGTCGGCGGCCGACGGGTCGCGGTGGTTGCCCTGGTCGTCGAAGAGGGCGCCCGCGTTGTGGAAGGAGACGGTGTCGCGGATGGTCATGGTGTGCAACTCCGCGAAGACCGGGCGCAGGTGCTCCACCGCGCGCAGGCCGCCGGAGAGACCGCCGTACGAGACGAAGGCGAGCGGCTTGGCCTCCCACTCGTCCTTGTGCCAGTCGATGAGGCTCTTCAGGGACGCCGGGTAGGAGTGGTTGTACTCGGGGGTGAGGACGATGAAGGCATCGGCGGCGGCCAGCTTCGGGGTGACCTTGGCGAGTTCGGCGGCCACGGCGGCGGGCGGGTTGAAGGAGAGGGAGGTCGGAAGGTCGGACGCGGCCAGGTCGATGACGTCGACGGTGAGGTCGGAGCGCTCACGGACCCGGGCGAGCAGCCACTCGGCGACGATCGGCCCGAAGCGGCCCTCGCGGTTGCTGCCGACGATGACGGCGACGCGGAGGGGCGCGGCGCCACCGCCGTCGCCCTCGAAGGCGGCGGCGGAAGGGGCGGACAGAGGGGACAGGGAGGACGGGGAGGACGTGCTCGTTTCGGTCATGGGGCAAGCCTCGTAGTTAAACCTTGGTTCAGGTCAAGCGTGAACTTCTGGCTAATCTGACCGCATGACCCCGCATCTCGCACCGCACGCCAAGGAAGCCACCGTCGGGGAACTC
Organism: Streptomyces anatolicus; assembly: GCF_019400875.1. Lineage (NCBI taxonomy): Bacteria > Bacillati > Actinomycetota > Actinomycetes > Kitasatosporales > Streptomycetaceae > Streptomyces > Streptomyces anatolicus. The sequence continues at coordinate 7,245 of NZ_WMBF01000245.1, forward strand.
TCCGCACGCAGCGGGGCCTCCCCCTCCGCCCTGCGGTTCTACGAGCGCGAAGGGCTCATCAACTCCCGCCGTACGACGGGCAATCAGCGCCGCTACAGCCGCGACACCCTGCGCAGGGTCGCCTTCATCCGCACCTCGCAGCGGCTCGGCATCCCGCTGGCCACCATCCGCGAGGTGCTAGGCCTGCTGCCCGAGGACCGCACGCCGACCCGTGAGGACTGGGCGCGGATCTCCGAGTGCTGGCGCGCCGACCTCGACGCCCGGATCCGCACCCTCCAGCGGCTGCGCGACAACCTCACCGACTGCATCGGCTGCGGCTGCCTCTCGCTCGCCAAGTGCGCGCTGACCAACCCGTGGGACGAGCTGGGCGAGCGCGGGCCCGGGGCGCGCCGCCTGGTCGAGGAGGAGGACCCGGCCGCCGCGCAGAGCTGCCCGGAAGCACCGGCGGACGGGGTGGGAGCCGTCTCGTAGCGTGGCCGCATGACAACCACGGACTTGGTGCAGCGCATTGAGATCGACGGACAGCCGGCCACCGCGGGGAGCCTGCTCTGGCCTGCCCTCGTCAACACCGGACACTTCACCGCGATGCAGGTCAGGGGCGGCAAGGTGCGGGGCATCGCGCACCATCTGGCCCGGCTCGACGCGGCCACGCGTGAACTGTTCGGGCGGGAGCTGGACGGGGAGCGGGTGCGCGGCGCCGTGCGGCACATCCTGCGGGACGACATCGACGACGCGTCCGTACGTGTGTACGTCCACGCACCCCACGGAGAGCCGTCCCTCATGGTCACCGTGCGGCAGCCCGTCGAGCTGCCTGCGGGCATGGCGGCCCGGGCGCAGGCGCTGACCGCCGTGCCGTACCAGCGGCCCTTCGCCCACATCAAGCACCTGGGCGGCTTCGGGCAGGCCCGGCACGGCGAGCTGGCGCGGGCGGCGGGCTTCGACGACGCGCTGCTCACCGGCCCCGGCGGAGAGATCAGCGAGGGCGCCGTCACGAACATCGCCTTCTTCGACGGCACGCGGGTCGTGTGGCCGGACGCGCCCCATCTGCCCGGCATCACGATGCGGCTCGTCGAGGAACGCCTGCCGGGCGCCGGACTGCCCACCGCGCACGCCCCCGTCACCCTCGCGGATCTGCCGTCGTACTCGGCGGCCTTCGTCACCAACGCGTGGGGGGTCAGTCCGGTGCGCCGCGTCGACGATGTCGCGTACGCCGTCGACGAGAAGCTGATGGCGATCGTGGCCGGGGTCTACGAGGAGGTGCCCTGGGACACGATCTGAGGGGTACGCCGGGCGGCACCGGGCCGCACGGGCCGCGCCGAGCCGCACGGGGCCGCACCCGCACCGAGTCGCACGTGGCCGCGCCAAGCCGCACGGGACCGTACCGGGCCACACGGGACCGTACCGGGCCACACCGGGCCGCACCCGAACCGAGTCGCACGTGGCTGCACCAAGCCCGCACCGGGCCGCACCCGCCCCCAGCCACGCCGGGCCGCACCGCCACGGGGCCGCACCGGGCCACGCCGGGCCACACCGCCACAGGGCCTACGGTCTCGCCAGGGCCTGCCTCGCCACACCAGCCCGCCTCGCCGCACCGGGCCGACGGCCGCACCGCCGCCTCCGCCGAGAGGCCAAGTCACCCATTCACAGCCGCCGCGCGCGCTCTTCGGATTCTTGCCGCCGATACGCCGGTGACCTGCTGGAACGCTCGCCTCGGCGGGCCGGAAGCCGCTCGTTCGGCGGCTTTCTGATGGTTCATCAGGAGGCGTGGGGCGCCGAGTGCCACTTACCTCGGTAGAGCGGGGCTCGACCGACGCAGCGGCACTTGGGGGTGCCGCGGGGCGTGTTCCGCGAAGGCCTCGGAGGAACGAGCACCATGCGCAACGCCCGCCTGCTGTCCGGTACCGCGCTCGCCGTAGCGGCGGCGGGCGCCCTGGCCGCCCCCGCCTCCGCAGCCGCATCCGCCGTTCCGGCGTCCGCCGCGCCCGCGCTCGCCCCACCCGAGTTCGCC
>NZ_WMBF01000246.1:0-9176 GCF_019400875.1 Streptomyces anatolicus
GCCCTGCCCCCGGCCACGGTCGATCTGCTGCCCCGTATGCCCCGTGGCTTCCACGGGCGGGCCGGGGAACTCACCGCGCTCTCCCGGGCCGCCGCGGGTGAAGCCCCCGTCTGTCTGGTGACGGGGCCCGCCGGCGTGGGCAAGACGGCGCTCGTCACGCACTGGGCGCACCGCCACCGCGAGCAGTTCCCCGGCGGGCTGCTCTACGCCGACCTGCGCGGCTTCAGCGAGACCGGGGAGCCGACCCTCCTGGAGGTACTGCGCGAGTTCCTGCTGGCGCTGGGGGTCGCGCCGCGCCGGATACCGGAGTCGGCCGGCGCCGCCTCCGCGCTCTTCCGGTCCCTTTCCGCCGACCGCCAACTCCTCGTCGTACTGGACAACGCGCGGGCGTCCGAGCAGGTCAGGGAGTTGCTGCCGGGCGGCGCCCGCTGCGTCACCGTGGTCACGAGCCGCTACCGGCTGCGGGGCCTGATCGCTTCCGACGCCGCGCGTCCCGTACCCGTGGACGTGCTGGAACCGGCGGACAGCACCGCCCTGCTCGCCGCGGTGCTCGGAACGGAGCGCGTGTTCGCGGAGGAGGTCGCCGCGCGGCGCCTCGCCGAGCTGTGCGGCGGGCTTCCGCTCGCACTGCGGGTGGCCGCGGCCAGGCTCGCGGACCAGCCGGAGTCGTCGCTGAGCGCGATGTGCGGCGAACTGTCCGATGAATCGCGCCGGTTGAGCCTCCTCGACGTCGAGGACACGGGCGTACGCGCCGCGCTGCGGCTCACCGTGCGGCGCCTGCCGGCGGACGCCGCACGGCAGTTCGCCCACCTCGGGCGCCACCCGGGCATGTACGTCGACCGGTACGCGGCGGCGGCCCTCGCGGACACCGACCCCGCCACCGCCGAGGCCGCGCTGGACAAGCTCGCCGCCGCGCACCTCGTCGTGCGGGCCGGGCCCGACCGCTGGACGATGCACGATCTCGTACGGCTGTACGCGCGAGGCCTGCGTTCCGGGACGGACGCCCTGCTGCGGGTGCTCGACCTGACCGTGGCGACCGCGCTCGGCGCCGCCGACGCGGCCGAGCCCGGTGACGAGTCGTGCTTCACCCTGCCCGCGGATTTCCAGCAGCCGCGCGCGACGAGGGAGTTCGCGGACCGCGCGCAGGCGATGGCCTGGTACGCGGTCGAACGCGACGATCTGACGCTCGCGGCCACCGCCGCCGACACGGCGGGGCTGCACGGCAGGACGTGGCGGATCATTCTCGGGATGTGGCCGCAGATCGTATGGCGGGTGCGGGACGGCTGGACTCCCCTGCTGCGTACGGCACTTGAGGCGGCGCGGGCCGATGGTGACGCCCGAGCCGAGTCGCGGGTCCTCGCCCTGCTGGGGTGGGTGCTGACCGAGGAGGGCCGCGTCGACGAGGCGCTCGGCCACCTGGAGGCCGCGCCCCTGCTCGCCGCGCGGGCCAGGGACACGCGCGGCGAGGCGACCGCGCTGATCAATCTGTCGCTCGCCCAGGCCGCGCTCGGCAGCCCGGACGAGGCGGCCGAGGGGTGCGCGCTCGCGGCGGAGCTGGCGCACAGCGTCGGCGACCGGCACACCGAACGCCTCGCGCTGTGCCATCTCGCCCGCCACCGGCTGGACGCCAGGGAGTGGCAGGCGGCCCACGAGACGGCCCTCGCCGCGCTCGACCTCGACGGGCCTTCTGAGGCGTCGGCGGCGGCCAGGGTGCTGCTGCTCACCGCGGTCGGGGAGGCGCTGCTGGGGATGGGCGACGAGACCGAGGGCATCCGGCGGCTGGAGAACGCGGCGCTGGAGGCGGAGTCGTGCGGCTACGACGACGGCGCGGTCAGGGCTCTCGGCGCGCTGCTTCGGGTCTCGGCGGACGCGGGGCTGCAGGCGCGGTACGACACGGCGATGGTGCGGCTCATGGCCCGGACGTGAGGGTCGGCGGCCGCGGAGCGGCGCCACCTGTTCGCCCGCGCATCACCTTGTTCGCCCGCGCGTCCCCCTTCGCCCGTGCGTTGCCCTGTTCGCCCGTGCGTTGCCCAGGTCACCCGCGCATCGCCCTGTTCGCCCGCGCATCCCCCAGGTCGCCCCCGCGTCGCCGTAGGCCGGTCGGTCCCGGTCGCCGCGCCCCCCGACCGAGGCGGTCGGAACGGCCGCGGTGGCCGCCGCGCCCAGGGGGCCTCGACTGCCCGCGGGCCTGCGCTACCGAGCCTCGTCCGCGTCGCGGGCCGCGTGTTCGGTGAGCCGGCGGTTCACCTCGGCGGTCTGCTCGGCCAGGGCCCGCGCCCTCGCCTCGGCCTGGTCCGCCCGGGCGTTGATGCGGGCGATGTCCTCTTCGATGACCTTGAGGGCCAGCTCGGCCGCCGCGCCCGCCTCCCCCGGAGGCAGATCCTCGGGGAGGTCCGCCAGAGCGCTCTTGACCGCCGGGATGCCGCCGCGCTCGTGGATCTCTTTCCAGAACTCGTAGTCCATCGCGCCATCCTGACCGATCGGCCGCGCTTCGCGCGAGGCCGGGCAGTCCTAGGAAGCCTGCTCCACAGGCGGGCTCACCCGGCGCGGGATGCTGAAGTCCAGTACGTCCTGGGCGGTCTGCTGGGTCTCCTCCGCGGCCTGGCGGGCCGTGGCGAGGACGTCGCCGTGCTCCTGGACAAGGGTGTGGTAGATCGGCGCCTGTGTGGCGTCATTGACCGGCATGACCTGCGACTCCTTCTTCGGTGATCTACGTGGTTCGGGTCGGCCGAGTGCGGCCGATCCGCGACCTTACGCGAAGTCCGGGCGCGAAGGGGACCCGACCCCGATCATCAGTTCGGGGCTTGTGACAACTTTCACAGATGCTTGCGGGCGCGTTTGTCGGCGGGGGCGCTGGTACTGGCGTGCGGTAACGCCCTCTTCCGTCACGGGGCGACTCCGGGATACCTCTGGTGGGAGCAGACCCGGCCCGCAGGGGCGCTCCCCCACAGGAAGTGAGTGACTCCGTGAATGACGACTTAGCCGCCAAGTCCGTGACCGCCGGCTGGTCCGTGGACGAGCGCTGCACGAACTGCGATGTCGCGAGGCAGGTCGCGCCCGAGCTGATCCGTGAGGTCGACGGCCGCTCCGAGATCGTGCGCCAGCCGCGCGACGCGGCGGAGGAACGCCTGCTGTTCGCCGCCGCGTTCGCCTGCCACACCCGCTCCATCCGGCCCGCCTCCGGCCGCCTCGACGACGCGCGGGACCCCTATCCCCTGCCCGTCGACGACGCCGTCCTGTTCTGCGGGCACAACTCCCCGCGCAACGCGGGCGCCAATGCCTACCTCCTGCGCCGCCCCTCAGGGAGCCTGATGATGGTGGACACCCCGCGCTGGAGCGAGCCGCTGGCCGCCAGGTACGAGGGGATCGGGCAGGTCACCGACGTACTCCTCACGCACCGGGACCACGCCGCGCACGGCCGCCGGTACGCCGACCGCCTCGGGGCCCGGCTGTGGATCCATGAGGGCGACCTGGACGCGGCGCCCGACGCCGACCGCGTCCTGCGCGGCACCGAGAGCATGGAGATCGGCGACGGCGTCCTCGCCCACCCGCTGCCGGGCCACACCCGGGGCAGCGTGCTGTACATCGCCGACGAGCGATACTGCTTCAGCGGGGACAGCTTCTACTGGTCGCGCACGACGGGCGACATCGAGGTGGCCGACAGCGTCACCTGGTACTCCATCGAGGAGCTGGCGGCGTCGTTGGCCCGCACGGCCGAACGGCTCCGCTTCGAGTGGCTGCTGCCGGGGCACGGTGACCGCAAGCATCTGCCGGCGGCGGAAATGGCGCAGCGGATGCGGGCGTTGACCGCGCGCACGGCCACCCTCGAACCCAGGCCGGTGGACTTCACGGCCCTGCGCTGGTGACCTGTGACGACGACGCGTCGGCCCGGGCCGACAACGGCGAGAACATGCGGTGGGCGCCGCTCCTGTCTAGCGTCACTCGTATGAACACCCATCCGCAGAGCTTCGAGATTCTGCTCGTTCCCGAGTTCGCCGAGGACGGCAGAGGCACCAGCGACACCCGTGGCGCCCTGCGTTCCGCCGTCGTGACGGCCACCGGCGAGACCGGCTCCTCCGGCTACCCCCGGTATGTCGGGGACGGCATGGAGGCCGACATCGACCCCGCGACCCGCTCCGTCGAGGCCCTGCTCGTCGACGGGTCCGAGCTGGACTACGGCCTCTCGGTACGGGTCGCGGACGTCCGGGGCGGCTGAGCCCGCGGGCCGGTGCCCGGTGCCTGCGGGGGCGGCGCCCGGGGCGGTCAGTGCGTCGCCTCCGCCTCCACCGGCTTGGGGATCAGGAAGGACGTCGCGAAGGCCGCCGCGATGAGCGCGACCCCGGCGATCATGCCTGCCGTGTACCCGGCGGGCGAGGTCTTGTCGGCCGGTTCGGCGGCGGTCTGCACGGCGTACAGGACGGCGAAGCTGAGACCGGCGCCGAGGTTGAAGGCGCCCGCGTTCAGGCCGGGGAGGAAGCCCGGGTTCTCCTTCGGGGAGAGCACGATGCCGAGGCCGTTGAGGACGATGTTGCCGATGCCCGCGTAGGTGACGCCGATGAGGATCGACGCGGCCAGGAGCAGCGGCCGCGAGTCGGCGTGCAGGGTGAACAGCATCAGGGCCACGGTGACGATCGAGCCGATGAGGCCGAGGCGCAGGATGCGCCCGTATCCGTACGTGGCGGCCAGGCGCCCGGCGATCGGGCCCATGGCGAGGCCCGCGAGGGCGTACGGCGTCAGGGTCCACCAGGCGGATTGCTCGGCGCTCATCCCGAAACCGGCCTGGGCGTCCTGGGCGAAGGCGGGGATCATGCCGTTCATCACGGCGAAGACGCCCGTCATGGTGAGGACAGTGGTGAGCAGCAGCGCCCAGGTGGAGCGCCGGCGCAGATGGCGGGTGGCGACCAGGGGGTGGCTGCTGCGGTCCTCGGTGCGCCAGAACAGGGCGAAGGCGAGGGCCGCGACGACGAGGAGTCCGGCGACGAGCGGCCAGTTCGCGGCGGCCAGCTTGCCCGCCTCGTTCAGGGCGATGAGGGCGGCGCCGACGGAGATGACCAGGAGCGTGACGCCGGGCCAGTCCATGCGGGTGTCGGCGGTGGCGGTGGCCCTGGACTCCGGGGTGAGGGTGGCGACCATGAGCGCGGCGAGCGCGGCGACGCCCGCCATCAGCCAGAACACGGACTGGAAGCCGTGGTGGTCGGCGAGGTAGCCGCCCGCCAGGGAGTCGACGCCCGCGATGCCGCCGTTGACGGCGGTGATGACGCCGAGGAGGGTGCCGTACTTCTTCGGCTCGTGGACCTCGTTGCGCAGCATGATCAGGCAGAGCGGCACGGTGGGCCCGGAGACGCCCTGGATGACGCGGCCCGCGAAGAGCATGGGCACGCTCTCGGCGAGCGCGGCGACGACGCAGCCGACGACCATGAGCGCGAGCATCCCGGCGAGCACCTTGCGGCGTCCGACGAGGTCGCCGAGGCGCGGCAGGAAGAGGGAGAAGAGCGCGGCCGAGGTGAAGAAGGCGGTCTGGGTGAGGCCGACTTCTGCGGAGGTCGCCCCGAGGGAGTCCTCGATGTTCTTCAGGGCGGGGCTGAGCATGCTCGCGTTGAGCTGGAAGGCGAAGCAGGCCGCGAGGAGCGCGGTGACCAGGACGCCGATGCGGACCGGGCGGGAGCCGCGGGCGCCGCCGGGGCCGGCGGCCGCCGGTTCGGTGAAGGAGGCGTTCATGCGGGGATGTCACCGATCCGCTCGAGGGCGTCCACGATCAGGTCCCAGAAGCGCTGGTGGTCCAGGTCGACGGCGACCTGGGTGTGGCAGTCGTCGGGGGCGGGCGCGCGCAGGTCCGTCACGGTCATGCCGAGGGTGAGGGTGCCGGTCAGCTCTATGTCGACGGGGGCCTTGCGGACCGTCATGACGTCGGGGTCGATGACGTACGCGACGGCGCACGGGTCGTGGACCGGGGGTGCGGCGAAGCCCTGGGCCTCCAGGTACATGGCGCCGAAGAAGTCGAGCAGTTCGTTGACGAAGACGGCGGGCTTCGTGCCCACCTTCGCGATGCGCTCGATCACGTCGGGGGTGGCGAGCGCCTGGTGGGTCAGGTCGAGGCCGACCATGGTGACGGGCCAGCGCTCGTTGAAGACGATGTGCGCGGCCTCGGGGTCGATCTTGATGTTGAACTCGGCGACGGGGCTCCAGTTGCCCGTGTGGTAGCCGCCGCCCATCAGGACGACCTCGCGGACGCGCTCGACGATGCGGGGCTCCTTGCGGGCGGCCAGGGCGATGTTGGTCAGGCCCGCGGTGGGGACGAGGGTGATCTCGCCGGGCTCGTGCGCCATGACCGTGTCGATGATCAGGTCGACGGCGTGACGGTCGTCGAGGGCCAGGGTCGGCTCGGGCATGAGGGGGCCGTCGATGCCGCTCTCGCCGTGGATCTCGGGGGCCGTCTCGATGGTGCGCACCAGGGGGCGGGAGCAGCCGGCGGCGAAGGGCACGCCGGTGATGTTCGCGATGCGGGCCACCGACAGGGCGTTGCGGGTGACCTTCTCCAGGGTCTGGTTGCCCACCACGGTGGTGACGGCGACCAGCTCCACATCCGGATTGCCGTGCGCCAGGAGCATGGCGATCGCGTCGTCATGTCCCGGGTCGCAGTCCAGGATGATCTTTCGGGGCATCGCGGAACCTCTTTGTTCGGCTGAGCCGTCGCCGTTCTTCGCCGGAGGGCGGGGCGGTGGCTCGGGAAAACGTTCTCCGAAGACTTTGTGCACAGGGAGGAATTATGTCAATGGCCGAAACCACACCCCGCCAAACTCTCCCGGAACGGACATGATCCGACGAGGCGCACACCACACTCAACGGGCTGAATCCGCCCGAATCCAGCCGTGCATAAAGGGTCTGGTGATGCCTGACACCCGCTGATAACGTTTGCCGAAATTTGGCGGCCGAAGGGACGGGTCCGGCGTGGCCGACGTAACGCTGAGAGAGGTGGCCCGGGCCTCCGGCTGCTCGGTCGCCACCGTCTCCCGGGTCCTTGCCGGTACGCGCCCCGTCGGCGCCGAGACGGCCCGCCGGGTCCGCGAGGCCGCAGAAGCGCTCGGTTACCGGCCCAATCACGCGGCCCGGGCGCTGCGCGGCCACCGCACGGGCACGGTCGGCCTCGTCCTGCCGCAGATCACGAACCCCTTCTATCCCGCGCTGGTGCGGGAGTTGACGCACGCGCTGCACGCCGACGGGCGGGCCGTGCTGCTCGCCGACTGCGACGACGATCCCGCGGCCGAGGCGGAGTACGTGGCGGATCTGCTGAGCCGGCGGGTGGACGCGCTCCTGGTGATCCCGGCGGACGAGGAGCGCAGCCGGGACGCCGTGGCGGCCGCGGCCGCCAGGGTGCCGCTCGTCCTGATGGACCGCGGCTGCGGGCCCGGCGTCGCGGACTCCGTCGCCGTCGACAACGCCACGGGCATGGCGCTGGTCCTCGACCATCTGGCCGCCACCGGCCGCCGCCGCGTCTGCTTCCTCGGGGCGGCGGGCACGGCATCGGCGGCCGCCGAGCGGCGCGGTGCCTACGCGGCCGGGGCGGGCGCGCTCGATCCCGGCGCTGTGGCGCGGGTGGCCCTCGGCGACTTCTCCGTGGAGTGGGGCCGGGCCGCGGTCGACGAGGTGTGGCCCGCCCGGCCCGACGCCCTGGTCTGCGCCAACGACCTCATCGCGATCGGGGCGCTCCAGCGGCTCCAGCAGCTGGGTGTGGCGGTGCCCGGCGAGGTCGCCGTCACCGGCTTCGACGACATCCCGATGGCGGCGCTCTCCTCGCCGGGCGTCACGACGGTCCGCCAGCCGGTGCCCGAACTGGCCGCGGAGGCGGCACGCCTGCTGGGCCTGCGCCTGTCCGGCGACGACACGGGCCCCCGGCGCTCGATCCGCCTCGCTCCGAAGCTGGTCGTACGCGAGTCGAGCGCGCGAGGCCCCGCGGCGATCCCGGCCCCGGCTGGGACAGGTGAGTCGGCTCCCTTCAGGTAGCCGGGCGTAGGCCCCTCGGCGGGCACCGGCTTCAGGTCAGCGCGTGACCCGCCACGTGAGCGAATCCCGCAGCAAGCGGCGCAGCTCCGGGTCGCGGACCGATGGGGTCCGGTCCGTGGCGCGGGCCGTCAGGGTGTGCGTACGGCCGTCGGCAGGGACACCGAGCGCTCGGGGCGTGACCGTGGTGTCGCCCCTGGCCTGCTTGGCCTCGCGGCCGTCGACGGACCAGCGCAGCCGGATGCCGTCCGCCACCTCCACGGTGACCTTGGCGTCGCGCCGCACCACCTGGTCCGTGGGCGTGAGCGCGGTGAGGACGGACGCGTGCCGGTGGAAGCCGGCGATCATCGCCTCGCGGCCGGGCAGGTTGAACTCGCGGCCCAGGGTCCGCATGATCGAGTTCGTGGTGGGCCGGTACAGGCCGCGCGGATGGTAGCCGCCGCCCTCGTACGCGCCGACGGTGCCGCCGTCCGGCGAGGTCCGGCCGATCCACCGGTACCACTTCTTCTTCTGCGCGGTCAGCTTGGCGGCCGTGAGCTTGCTGATGTTCGTCTCCCACGGCTCGGCGCCCGTGTAGGTGCCGTACTCGTCGTACCAGTACTCGTCGGCCAGCTTCCCGAGCGAGTGGCCCGTCTCGTGGACGAGGACCTGGTCGGACTGGGCGTTGTCCGACGAGGCGGTGGCGATGCCGTCGTAGCCGGACGGCGAGGTGATGTCGTTGTAGCCCGCGCCGCCGTACTTGGTGGAGTTGGCGAGGACGATGACGAGGTCGGGGTCGGCGGCCTTCTTCGCGTACGACTCGACCTTGTTGGTGTCGACGCACAGCAGCCGCTCGATGCCGTCGCAGTAGAACGCCGAGCCGAGAGCGGTGTCCTTGACCGTGCCGCTGGTCGGGTCGCCGGAGACACCGGACTGGCGGGAGACGGCGTCGACGGCCCAGACGTTGAAGAGGCTCTTGTACGAGGCGTACGGCTCGACGGCGGAGACCTTCGCCCACTTGGTACGCACGTCGGCGTGGAAGTCCTCCTGCTGGGCGGCGGTGTAGCCGTCGCCGATGAAGACGACGTCGAGCTTGGAGCCGGTCGGCCCGGCCTGCACGATCGGGACGACGTCCCCGTCCCCCTTGATCTCCGCGCGCTCCTTGGCGGAGAGCGGCTCGGCGGCGGGGACCTCGGCGT
>NZ_WMBF01000247.1:0-9106 GCF_019400875.1 Streptomyces anatolicus
GGGCGTAGTTGTCTGCGGGTGCGTGGGGGCTGGCCGCGCAGTTCCCCGCGCCCCTGAAGGGGCGCTCAGCTCGGCCCCCTAAGGGGCGCGAGGAACTGCGCGAGCAACCCCCACCGGGCCGCGGGGAACTCGCGAGCAACCCCCACCGGGCCGCGGGGAACTCGCGATCAACCCCCACCGGGCCGCGGTGTCACTCGGCGGCGGGCAGCGACCCCGTCCTGGCGACCGCCGCATACCACTCCGCGCTGGACTTCGGAGTCCGGACCTGCGTCTCGTAGTCCACGTACACCGCCCCGAACCGCTTGCTATAGCCGTACGCCCACTCGAAGTTGTCCAGGAGCGACCACAGGTAGTACCCGCGGACATCCGCGCCGTCGGCGAGGGCACGGCGGACCGCGGCCAGATGGCCGTGGAGGTAGGCGATCCGCTCCGGGTCATGGACGCGGCCCTCCGCGTCGGGCTTGTCGTCGTAGGCCGCGCCGTTCTCCGTCACGTACAGCGGAAGCCCCGGCGCCTCCCGCGTGTACCGCATGATCAGCTCGTGCAGCCCCGTCGGATCGATGGTCCAGCCCATGTCCGTGCACTCGCCCGGCGTCTGGTGGAAGGTGACGTCCTCGGCGCCGGGCCAGGGGGAGTGATCGCTCGCGCCGTGCCCGTCGGCGCGTGAACTTCCGCCTGCGGGGGCCGCCGACACCAACGAGGGCGTGTAGTAGTTGAGCCCCAGCGCGTCCAGCGGCTGCTGGATCGCGGCCAGATCGCCCTCGCGGACACAGGACCAGTCGGTGACGCGGGCCGTGTCCGCCAGCAGGTCGGCAGGGTATGCCCCGTGGAGCATCGGCCCGTGGAAGACGCCGTTGGCGAGGTTGTCGATGCGCCGCCGCGCGTCCACGTCCCCCGGCGCCTGCGAAAGCGCCCTGACCACCGCTGAGTTGAGGCTCACCGCGACCCGCGCCCGGGCCGGCAGCGCGGCCCGCAGCGCCTGGGTGCCGAGGCCGTGCGCGAGGTTGAGGTGGTGCGCCGCCTGAAGGGCGGCCGCGGGATCGGTGCGGCCGGGGGCGTGCACCCCGGAGCCGTAGCCGAGGAAGGCGCTGCACCACGGTTCGTTGAGCGTGATCCAGGACTCCACCCGGTCGCCCAGCGCCTCGGCGACGAGACCGGCGTACTCGGCGAAGCGGTACGCGGTCTCCCGCGCGGGCCAGCCGCCCGCGTCCTCGAGCTCCTGGGGCAGGTCCCAGTGGTAGAGGGTCAGGGCGGGCTCGATGCCCCGGGCGAGCAGTTCGTCGACCAGGCGGCGGTAGAAGTCCAGGCCGCGCTGGACGGCGGGGCCGCGCCCGGTGGGCTGCACCCGCGGCCAGGAGACGGAGAACCGGTAGGCGCCAAGGCCAAGCTCCGCCATGAGCGCCACGTCGTCGCGGTACCGGTGATAGTGCTCGACGGCCACGTCACCGGTGTCGCCGCCGACCGTGCGGCCCGGCGTATGACTGAAGGTGTCCCAGATCGACGGGGTGCGGCCGTCCTCACGCACGGCGCCCTCGATCTGGTACGCGGAGGTGGCCGCACCCCAGAGGAAACCGGCCGGAAAGGTAAGCGGTTCAAGCATGGAAGCGCTCCCATGAGAAGGAGGAAGGGGGAGAAGAAGTACCGCAGAAAGAGGGGGGAGCGCCGGGGCACCCGGAGCCACGCCGCACCCGGAGTCACGCCGCTCCCGGAGGCTCAGCCCTTGACCGCCCCCTGCATGATCCCGCTCACGATCTGCTTGCCGAACAGGATGAACGCCAGGAGCAGCGGCAACGTACCGAGCAGCGCGCCCGCCATGATCACCGCCCGGTCGGGGATGTACCCCGTGCCGAGGGAGTTGAGCGCCACCTGCACCGTGGGGTTCGACTGGTTCAGGGCGATGATCGGCCACAGGAAGTCGTTCCAGGCCATGACGAACGTCAGCAGCCCGAGCACGGCCATCGCGGGCCGCGCCGCCGGGAACACCACGTGCCAGATGATCCGCAGACTGCTCGCCCCGTCCATCCGCGCCGCCTCGATCAGCTCGCTGGGCAGGGCCTGGACCAAGTACTGCCGCATGAAGAAGACCCCGAAGGCGCTGACGAACGTCGGCAGGATCACGGCCTGGAGCTGGTTGGTCCACTGGAGGTCGGCGACCCACAGATACAGCGGTACGACGCTCAGCTGGGGCGGCACCATCATCGTGCCGATCGTCAGTATCAGCAGCGCCCCGCTGAACCTGAACTTCAGCTTGGCGAAGGCGAATCCGGCGATCGTGGAGAACAGGACCGTGCCGATGGTGATGCTGCCCGCCACGATCGTGGTGTTCAGCATCGCGTCGCCGAGGCTCGCCTCCCGCCACGCCCGTTCGAGGTTCTTGAAGAGGTTCCCGCCGAACCACAGAGGCGGCGGGGTCTGGGCGAGCCGCCCGCTGGTGCGCGAGGCCGCGACGGCCGTCCAGATCAGCGGCGCCAGCGAGATGGCCGTGAACAGCGCGAGGACGGCGTACGTGAGCGGCCCCGCGTGCATCGTGCGGCCGGCCTTCGGGCCCATGGTGCGGGCGCGGGACTTCATCGGTCCTTCCTCAGGCGTCGGGCGATCAGCAGATTGACCGCGGCGATGAGCAGCAGGATCAGGAGCATCAGCCAGGCGACGGCCGAGGCCCGGCCCAGATGGCCGTTGATCCAGCCCTGGTCGTACAGGTAGAGGCCGAGCGTCTGGAACTGGTGGTCGGCGCCGCCCTTGGACCCGGCAGTGCCGCCGAACAGCAGCGGCTCGCCGAAGAGCTGGGTCGCGCCGATCGTGGAGACGACCACCGTGAACAGGATCGTCGGCCGCAGCATCGGAATCGTCACGTGCCGGAACTGCTGCCAGCGCGAGGCGCCGTCCAGCGCGGCCGACTCGTACAGGTCGTGCGGCACGGCCTGCATCGCCGCCAGGTAGATGAGCGCGTTGTAGCCGGTCCACCGCCAGATGACGATCGACGACACGGCGAACTGCGAACCCCACGAGGACTCACGCCAGTTGACCGGGTCGAAGCCGACCGACCCGATCAGCCAGTTGACCATGCCGCCGTCCCAGGCGAAGAGCAGGGTGAAGACCAGCGAGGCGCTTGCCACCGAGGTGGCGTACGGGGCGAGCATCGCCACCCGCCACAGGGTGGAGCCGCGCAGCTTGTAGTTGAGCAGATGCGCGATGCCGAGCGCCATGGCCAGCTGGGGGACGGTGGAGATGACGCCGATGGTGAAGGTGTTGCCGAGCGCGTTCCAGAAGTAGTCGCTGCCCAGCAGGTTGGTGTAGTTCTCCAGGCCGAGCCAGGTGCTGTCGTCGAGGTTGGTCAGCTCAAGGCGGTGCAGCGACGCCCAGCCGGTGTAGAGCAGCGGGAAGAGGCCGAAGGCGCCGAAGAAGAGGAAGAAGGGCGCGACGAAGACGTAGGGCGACGCCTTGATGTCCCAGCGGTACAGGCGGCTGCGCCACGCGGACGTCGTGGGGGAGGACGGGCGGCCCTCCGACGCGGCCGGGGCCGCTCCCCCCTGCACGGGGGGCGCGGTCTCGGCGTACTCAGTCGTCTCGGACATGGGCGTCACTGTCCCAGAACATCCTTGATCTCCTTCTGGGCCGCATCCCAGCCCTCCTCGGGAGACTTGCCCTGCTGCTCCACCTGGAGCACACCGATGTCGGTGATGGACTGGCCGATCTGGGCGTCCTTGACGCCGTAGACGGCCGCGGGGGTGTTCTTCGCGATGTCGGCGAAGATCTCCGTGATGGGGGCGTCACTGAAGTACGCCTTGGTGGCGGGCGACGGCTTCAGCTTGTCGTAGACCGCCGGGGTGGACGGGAAGCTGGCCTGCTTGGCGAAGATCTTCGCGAGCTGCTCGGGCCGCGTCAGCCAGACGGCCAGCTCGGTCGCCTCCTTCTTGTGCTTGCCCGCGCTCGGCACCCCGAGGAAGGTCCCGCCCCAGTTGCCGTCCGTGGGCGCCTTGGCCATGTCCCACTTGCCCTTGCCGCCCGGGCCCGTCTTCTCCTGGATGTAACCGGCCATCCAGGCGGGGCAGGCCACCGTGGCGAACTTGCCGTTGGCGAAGCCCTGGTCCCACGTCGGGTCGAACTGTTTGAGCTTGGCGGACATGTCGCCCCGCGCGACCTTCATCGCCGCGTCCCAGGCGTCCTTGCGGCCCTGGCTCTTCTCGTAGATCTCCTCGCCGTCCTTGTCGTAGTAGCGCTCGGTGGCGCCCGCGAAGACGGCGTTGTAGACGCTGGCGGCGGAGTCGACGAACTTGGTGCCCTTCGGTGCCTTCTCCATGTACTTCTCGCCCATCGCGACGTACTTGTCCCAGTCGCCGGCCCACTCCTTTGCCAGCTCCTCGCGGTCGGTGGGCAGGCCCGCCTTCTCGAAGAGGTCCTTGCGGTAGCAGAGCGCGGTCGGACCGATGTCGACCCCGAGACCGACCGTCTTGCCGTCCTCGGTCGTGGCCTGCTTCCACTTCCAGTCGAGATACGCCGACTTCTCGACGCCCTCGGCCTTGCTCAGGTCCTCGAACTTGGCGCCCTGGGTCTGCACGACCTCCGTGATGTTGCTGACCTCGATCGCCGCCACGTCGTTGACCCCGGCGCCGGACTGGAGCTGGGTGAGGAGCTTCGGGTAATAGGCGTCGTTCCGCTCGATGACGTTCTCTTTGATCCTGATGTTCGGGTGGGCCTTCTCGTACTCCTCGTAGAGGCCCGCCTGCTTGAGGCCCAGCACACCGAACGTGCCCACATTGAGCGTGATCTTGCCGTCGCCGTCCGCCGACCCCTCGTCGTCGCTGGAACAAGCGGCCAGCAGACTCGCGGCCAGCGCGGTCACGGCCGTATAGGCCACCAGTCGGCGGGACCGGCCGGAACTCCTGTGCATGACGTCCTCCTCTTGCCTGACGTGCCGACCCCCCGGCCAACTGCTCTGCTGGGCCCGTTGGTTCACTCTGCGGCTCGGGCGGGGAACGTGCGGGATGTGTACGGGTCAGGTACTGTGGGAGCGCTCCCACGTGTGATGAGTTGAAGACTCGTGGCTGGGGGCGGGGGTGTCAAGGGACCGGACAGAGAGTTACGTCTTCGGTTATCGGGCCGTTACGGGTCGCCCGTGCCTGTGCCCCCGCCCGCTCCGGCGGCGCGTGAAGATCCGGCTGTTACATTCCTCGCCGGGGGAAGCGACGGGAGGCGGACAATGGCAGCTCACGCAGCGCGCGGCCGCAGTGGCGGACGGCCCACTCTGGAGGAGGTCGCCGCGCGGGCGGGAGTGGGCCGGGGGACGGTCTCCCGCGTGATCAACGGCTCGCCCCGGGTGAGCGCGGCGACCCGCACGGCCGTCGAGGCCGCCGTCGCCGAGCTGGGATACGTCCCGAACACGGCGGCCCGCGCCCTGGCCGCCAACCGCACGGACGCGATCGCCCTGGTCGTGCCCGAGCCGGAGACCCGCTTCTTCGCCGAGCCCTACTTCTCCGACGTGCTGCGCGGGGTGGGCGCCCAGCTCAGCGAGACCGAGATGCAGCTGCTGCTGATCTTCGCCGGCAACGACCAGCGGCGGCAGCGCCTCGCCCAGTACCTCGCGGCCCACCGCGTCGACGGCGTCCTGCTGGTCTCGGTGCACGCCGACGACCCGCTGCCGGATCTGCTGACCCAGCTGGAGATCCCCGCGGTGATCAGCGGCCGCCGCTCCGCCGAGGAGGCGCTGCCCTCGGTCGACTCCGACAACTTCGCCGGGGCGTGCTCGGCCGTCGACCACCTTCTGGCCCGCGGCCGCACCTCCATAGCCACCATCACCGGCCGCCTCGATGTGTACGGGGCCCAGCGCCGCCTCGACGGCTACCGGACGGCCCTGGAAGGCGCGGGCCGCACGGTGGACGAGCGGCTGATCGCGCAGGGCGACTTCACCGAGGAGGGCGGGCGCCGCGCGATGCGGGAGCTGCTGGCGGTCCGCCCCGAGGTGGACGCGGTCTTCGCGGGCTCGGACGTGATGGCGGCGGGCGCCCGGCAGGCGCTGCGGGAGGCCGGGCGCCGGATACCCGACGACGTGGCGCTCGTCGGCTTCGACGACTCGGCGATCGCGCGCCACATGGATCCGCCGCTCACCAGCGTGCGCCAGCCGATCGAGGAGATGGGCCGGGCGATGATCGACCTGCTGCTCGCGGAGATCGCGGACGGCCGCCCGGCCGCCGCCCGGCGCCTTGAGCGGCGCCAGCTGGTGCTCCCGACGGAACTGGTCGAGCGGGACTCTTCCTGAGCCCGACTTCTCGTAGGTCACGGAACACGTGAACACGGAAAGGGCCCCGGTTCTCTCGAACCGAGGCCCTTTCTTCAGGGTGAGTGACGGGACTTGAACCCGCGGCCACCTGGACCACAACCAGGTGCTCTACCAACTGAGCTACACCCACCATGTCCGGTCGTTCTGCGTTCTTCCGACCGGCCGAGAAAAAGTGTACAGGGTCCGAAGGGGTGCTCGCGCACACGTTTTCCGGACCCCGTACAGAAGAGGCGAGCGGAGGCTACTCCGCAGGCAGGACATGCTTGGCGGCGATCGACTTGGCGGTGTCGGAGTCCGGTCCCGGCTGCGGGACGAAGACCGCCTCGCGGTAGTACCGCAGCTCGGCGATGGACTCGCGGATGTCGGCGAGCGCGCGGTGGTTGCCGCTCTTGGCCGGGCTGTTGAAGTACGCCCGCGGGTACCAGCGCCGCGCCAGCTCCTTGATGGAGGAGACGTCGACGATCCGGTAGTGGAGGTACTCCTCCAGGGTCGCCATGTCGCGCAGCAGGAAGCCGCGGTCGGTGCCGACCGAGTTTCCGCACAGCGGAGCCTTCCGCGGCTCCTTGACGTGCTCACGTACGTACGCCAGGACCTGCTCCTCGGCGTCGGCCAGCGTGGTGCCGCCGGCCAGTTCGTCGAGGAGTCCCGAGGCGGTGTGCATCGCGCGCACCACCTCGGGCATGGTCTCCAGCGCCGCGTCCGGCGGGCGGATCACGATGTCCACACCTTCGCCGAGCACGTTCAGTTCCGAGTCGGTGACCAGTGCGGCCACCTCGATAAGTGCGTCGTCCGTCAACGAGAGCCCGGTCATCTCGCAGTCGATCCACACCATGCGATCGTTCATGCGTCTTACCCTACGGCGCGCTCCTCTGGCCGGGCAGAGGCGGACGGCCCGCGTACGCGTCCGAGTGCAGCTTGCCCGGCTCGGTGGGCATGGAGGCCGAGGGGCCGAGCGCGCTGGCCGCCGCCGTGCGCCGGGTCTGGGTCGGCACCGGACCCGCCTCCACCAGCGCGGGCATGGCGTGTGAGGAGGCCGGGGCGGACTCCAGCGTGCGCTCGCCCTGGGGCCTGCGAGCGCGGTACGCGGCACGGTAGGCGGCGGGGGACGAGCCCAGCTGGCGCCGGAAGTGTCCCCGCAGCGCGACCGGCGAGCGGAAGCCGCAGCGGCCCGCCACCTCGTCCACGGAGTAGTCGGACGTCTCGAGCAGCCGTTGCGCCTGGAGCACCCGCTGGGTGATCAGCCACTGCAGGGGAGCGCTCCCGGTGAGCGAGCGGAACCTGCGGTCGAAGGTCCGCCTGCTCATGTAGGCGCGCGCGGCCAGGGTCTCCACGTCGAACTGCTCGTGGAGGTGTTCGAGTGCCCAGGCGACGACCTCGGCGAGCGGGTCGGCGCCGATCTCCTCGGGTAAAGACCTGTCGAGATAGCGCTCCTGACCGCCGGCCCGGCGCGGCGGCACCACGAGCCTGCGGGCGAGCGCGCCCGCCGCCTCGTTGCCGTGGTCCGTGCGCACGATGTGCAGACAGAGGTCGATTCCGGCCGCGGTGCCGGCGCTCGTCAGGACGTCCCCGTCGTCGACGAACAGCTCGCGCGGGTCCACGTGCACGGACGGATAGCGCTTGGCGAGCGTCGGCGCGTACATCCAGTGGGTGGTCGCGGGCCTGCCGTCGAGCAGTCCCGCGGCGGCGAGCACGAACGCGCCGGTGCAGAGCCCGACGATGCGGGCGCCCTCCTCGTGCGCGCGGCGCAGCGCGTCGAGTGCTTCCGGCGGCGGCGGAGACGTGATCGACCGCCAGGCCGGTACGACGACGGTGCCCGCCCGGCCGATGGCCTCCAGGCCGTGCGGCGCGGTGAGTTCGAGCCCGCCGGTGGTCCGCAGCGGGCCGTCCTCGCCGGCGCACACGAGCAGCCGGTAGCGGGGGACACCCGCGTCCTGCCGGTCGATGCCGAAGACGGAGAGCGGTATGGAACTCTCGAAGATGGGGCCACCGCTGAAGAGCAGCACCGCTACGATCTCCCGGCGGCGGCGGCCGGAGAGCTTCCGGGCCGTGGTCTCCGGCGCGGCAGTGGAGTCGTGGCTCATGGTGCTAAACCCCCCTCGGTCGTAGCGGCTCCCCGTTCCTGATGTGCTTGACGTGCCTGACGTGCTTGCTGGGCCTGTCGCTCCTGCACGTTTCCCCTCGGTCCTCCACCAGTCCCCCGCCGTAATACAGTCAAGATCGAATCTACTGTGTCCCGTGCTGCCGGGGTGACCAGTTCAGCACCCGGCAGATTGTCGACATGGCAACTTGGCGTGAAGCATTCGATCACGAAGCGTTGCACTCGTGGGCCGTGCAGGGAAGTGCGCCTCGGCTCCGTGGCCGGTCCCCGTAGGGTGCGCACGCCTTCGGAGCACCTTTCAGCCCTGTTCGGACGGGGGTTGGGGGCCCGTTCGGCCAAGGAATGCCCGACTCCCGGAAGTTGGCTGAAAAGCTACGGGAGCGTGTGTGCGAATCGGTCAGTCGACCGGCGCACTCTCGGTGCTGTGCCGCAGGCCCCGGTGTGCCCCCGTGCCCGTTCTGCCGTGCCGTCCGCGGTGCCCGTTGTTCTCCTCCGCGCGCAGTCGCGCGGCCCCCCGCTCGGACTGGCGCAGGAGCACCCGGCAGACCCCGGTGACGGCCGCGAGACCGAGCGCCGCGCCGCCCGCGCCCGCCAGGGAGATCCCGTACCCCACAAGGACGACCGGAACCAGCACGCAGCTGAACACCGCCCAGCGGACCACATCGCTCACCGAGTCCTGCGGGGGTGTCCGCCGGGCCTCCCGGGCGCGCGGGCCGGGGGCCGGGCGGCGC
>NZ_WMBF01000248.1:0-9105 GCF_019400875.1 Streptomyces anatolicus
GGGCCGGGGCTTCCGGCCGGGGGCGGCTCCACCATTTGGCCTTCGTGGGCTTGCCCTCGTCCATGCTCTCCCCACAACTGCCCGCGGCGGACGCCGATCGCCTGCTCAACCCCGCGCCCGCCGAGTCTCCCCGGCGAGCACGGTCCACCGAGATTCAACCAGGTTCCGCCGCCGAAGCGCAGGGCACCCGTCGCGTCAGTGGACCTGCGAGGTGCCTTGCAGGGGGCCCGAACCCGGGGGCGCGGC
The DNA here is from genome assembly GCF_019400875.1 of Streptomyces anatolicus. Taxonomy (NCBI): domain Bacteria; kingdom Bacillati; phylum Actinomycetota; class Actinomycetes; order Kitasatosporales; family Streptomycetaceae; genus Streptomyces; species Streptomyces anatolicus. Next base: position 247 of record NZ_WMBF01000248.1, read on the forward strand.
GGCCGTGTTCACCGGATCCGCGCCGCGCGTCCGCAGGGGCCCAAGGACGGGCGGCCGCGCGGGGGCCGTATGCGGCGGGCGTATGAGCGGGGAGAGCGCGGCGGCGCCCGCCAACATCGGCGCCGTCAGCTCCCGCACTCTCTCGTGGACACGCGACTGCGTGGCCCCGGGCAGCAGCGGCCCCGTCACCTCGGTCGGGGCGACCGGCACCGACAGGGCGCCGGGACGCTGGCCCTGTGCCGACAGCGGATTGCCGCCGCCGCGGCGCCGCACGGAGTCGGGGGTCGCGACGACGCCCGAGCCCTGGGTGCGCTGCGGCGTCACCTTGCTGTTGGTCTTGGCGCCGCCGGCCCGCGTGTCCCCGGGGTCGGTAGGGGTGACCACGGTGACCCCACCCAGCGCGATCGCGGCCAGCGACACCGCACCGGCCGCCGCGAAGGCGAAGCGGCGCCCGCGCCAGAGCGAGCGATCGCCGTCGTGCCGGGTGACGTCGTGGATGCGGAAGCCTCGGCCCTCGCCGGGCAGCACCGCGGCGTGGGCGCCGGACGGGACGTACCCCACGAAGGGCTCGGTGCTCACGCCGAAGATCCCGGTCCGCGGCAGTCCGGCGGAACCGGTGGCTCTGGGGGCTCCAGGGGCGAAGCCCTCCCCGTCGCCGGGGCCGCCGGGCGGCTCGGAGCCGCCCGCGGGGAGACCTTGGAGCCGGGCGAGGAAACTCTCGCTGGGCGGCGGCGGCGCCGCCTGCGCGAAGACGCTCTTCAGACGGCGCTGGGCATCGGCCTCGGTCTTGCACATCGGACAGGTCGCCAGATGCGCGAGGACGCGCTCGCGGGCGTCATGGCCCAACTCGCCGTCCACCAGGGCGGCGAGCCGGTCCCCCAGATGCTGCTCGGCCTCGGTCAGACGCCGCTCGGCAGGATTCGACCGTGATCCACTCACGCGGTCGCACCCCCTCCTCCCAGCGCCACGGCGCCGGTGACCGCGAGCGAGCGGCGCTCGGCGCGGGCCTCGGGAGAGCGGTGCTTGAGAGCCTTGCGCAGCTGCGAACGGCCCCGGTGGATACGGCTGCGGACCGTACCGAGCTTGACGCCGAGGGTGGCGGCGATCTCCTCGTACGAAAGGCCCTCGATGTCGCAGAGGACCACGGCGGCGCGGAACTCGGGCGCGAGGGTGTCGAGCGCCTGCTGGACGTCCGCGTCGAAGTGCGTGTCGTTGAAGACCTGCTGCGGGGACGGCTCGCGGCTCGGCAGCCGCTCCGCCGCGTCCTCACCGAGGGCGTCGAAGCGGATGCGCTGCTTGCGGCGGACCATGTCCAGGAAGAGGTTCGTGGTGATGCGGTGCAGCCAGCCCTCGAACGTGCCGGGGGTGTAGGTCGAAAGGGACCGGAACACACGGACGAAGACCTCTTGCGTGAGATCCTCGGCGTCGTGCTGATTGCCGGTCAGGCGATACGCCAGGCGGTACACGCGGCCGCTGTGCGTGCTGACGATCTCCTCCCAGGTGGGCGGAGTCCACGCCTGCGAATCCGCGTCAGCGGCAAAGGTCGCGGTCTGAGCGGAGTCGTTGGCACGGAGGCGGTCAGCAGTCTCGGTCACGGATTTCGGCTCACCCGCCAACCCGAGAAAACGCCGCAGCGCTCCTCCCCGATCCGCGGACGCAGCCGCACCTCCCCTATCGGCTCTGGTGGTGTCCAGTGGAGCCCCTACCATAACCACCTCGCCCGTTAGCTCCGGATAAGCGTTTTTACGTGAATTTGGTACGGGCTTCGCTGCGAGTGTCCTGCCGCTTCGACGCGCCCGCTTCCGGTGTGGATCCATCCGTCACCCCCGCTCTCCTCCCACCCCCTTTAAACGCACGGTCCCATCTGCGGGTTCCCGGCCCCAACGGATACAGTCACGGCCAGGCAACCACGGGGACAGGAGAGGGCCATTACCGGCAACCGGCAGACGAGCTGGGCGTTCGCCGACGCGTTTGTCGCCGAGGACGAGGCGCTGCGCTGGGCCCGGGACCGGGCCCGGGAGGCAGGGCTGCCCTCGGTGTCGCCCGGCACCGGCGCCGCGCTGCGGATGCTCGCCGCCACGGCTGACGCGAAAGCGGTGGCCGAGATCGGTACGGGGACCGGGGTGTCGGGGATCCATCTCCTGCACGGCATGCGGCCCGACGGCGTGCTCACCACGGTGGACCCCGAGCCGGACCACCAGCAGTTCGCCCGCCAGGCCTTCCGCGCGGCCGGCTTCGCCGGCAACCGCGCGCGGTTCATTCCGGGGCGGGCGCTCGACGTCCTGCCGCGGCTTGCCGACGGCGGCTACGACCTCGTGTTCTGCGACGGCGACCGCGTGGAGTCCCTGGAGTACCTCGCTGAATCGTTGCGCCTGCTCCGGCCGGGTGGGCTCGTCTGCTTCGAGGGCGTCTTCGCGGAGGGGCGGACCGTGGACTCGGGGCCGCAGCCGGTCGAGGTTCTGCACTTGCGGGATCTGTTGCGGACGGTGCGGGAGAGTTCTGAGCTTGTTACGTCGTTGCTGCCGGTGGGGGATGGCTTGCTTTGCGCCGTTAAGCGGTAGCGCCGGGAGCGGTTGTTCGTTGCTGCCGGCTTGGCCTGCCGCCGGGCGCGCGTTTCCTCTCTGCGGGCCGTCTTTGGCTGGTCGCGCAGTTCCCCGCGCCCCTTACGGGGCCCGACCTCGGCAAACCCTGACGGGGCGTTCCCCATTGGAGGCCCAGGGGCCCGGGAATAGCGCTGCCCCGGCATCGTCGATGCCGGGGCAGGGAAAAAAGTGGGTGCGCTTCCGCGTCAGCCGACGACCTTCTTCAGAGCGTCGCCGAGTGCGTCGGCCTCGTCCGGAGTCAGTTCGACGACAAGTCGTCCGCCGCCTTCGAGCGGAACGCGCATGACGATGCCCCGCCCCTCCTTGGTCACCTCGAGCGGGCCGTCGCCCGTCCGCGGCTTCATGGCCGCCATGCTCGTTCCCCTTCCTGAAACCAGCTCATCGCAGCCGACAACCCAGGTGTCACCGGCATCGAACACATTGCTTCCAGGTCATTATCCCGCATGGCGGGACCCGATGACCAACATCGGTCGGCATCGCTTGAGCAACGCGCGCCCGCAAAACCACCCAATTCGGCGATGTGGCTGCGATACTTCGCCGCCCCATACGCCCCACAGACCCGAAATTCTTTGACGCAGGTCACATATCCCGCTTCATGCCGGACCCCGATGATCTCCGTCATGCTGAGTCCCACGTACTGGACCAGCGGAGGGGAACACCATGGCCGACAGCGTGCTCTACGAGGTGAGCGACGGACTCGCGACGATCACGATCAACCGTCCCGAGGCGATGAACGCGATGAACACGGAGGCCAAGGTCGCCCTGCGGGAGGCCGTACGGGCGGCCGCCGCGGACGCCGCCGTGCGCGCCGTACTGCTCACCGCGGCCGGGCGCGCCTTCTGCGTCGGGCAGGACCTCAAGGAGCACATCGGCTCCCTCGCGGCGGACCGCGAGGCGGGCACCGGGCAGACCATGAGCACGGTCAAGGAGCACTACAACCCGATCGTGCGGGCGCTGACGGGCATGCCGAAGCCGGTCGTGGCCGGGGTGAACGGCGCCGCGGCCGGCGCGGGGCTCGGATTCGCGCTCGCCGCCGACTACCGCGTGGTCGCGGACACCGCCAAGTTCAACACCTCGTTCGCCGGGGTCGCCCTCACCGCCGACTCGGGCGTCTCCTGGACGCTGCCGCGCGTGGTCGGCCCCGGCCGCGCCGCCGACCTGCTGCTCTTCCCGCGCAACATCACCGCGCAGGAGGCGTACGACCTGGGCATCGCCAACAAGGTGGTGCCCGCGGCGGAGCTCGCCGAGGAGGCCGCGAAGGTGGCCCGCGCCCTGGCCGAGGGGCCGACCCTCGCGTACGCGGCGCTCAAGGAATCCCTCGCCTACGCGGCGGACCACTCCCTGGACGAGGCGCTGGACAAGGAGGACGAGCTGCAGGCCAGGGCGGGCGCCTCCGAGGATCACACGATCGCCGTCCAGGCCTTCATCGCCAAGGAGAAGCCGGCGTACCTGGGGCGCTAGCGCCTGTCCGACACCTCGCGGGCCACGCAGTCCGCGAGGTGGTCGTTGACCAGGCCGCAGGCCTGCATCAGGGCGTACGCCGTGGTGGGGCCGACGAAGCGGATGCCGCGCTTCTTGAGGGCCTTGGACAGGGCCGTGGACTCGTCGGTGATGGCGGGCACGTCGGCGAGGGCCCTGGGCGCCTCGCGGTCCGCCGGGTCCGGTGCGAACGACCAGATCAGCGAGTCCAGCTCGCCCTCGGGCCAGTCGGCGAGCACGCGCGCGTTGGCGAGGGTCGCGTCGATCTTGGCGCGGTTGCGGATGATGCCCTGGTCGGCGAGGAGCCGTGCCCGGTCCTCGTCGGTGAACCCGGCGACCGTGGCGATCTTGAAGTCGGCGAAGGCGGCGCGGAAGCCCTCGCGGCGGCGCAGGATCGTGATCCAGGACAGGCCCGACTGGAAGGCCTCCAGGCAGAGCCTTTCGTAGAGCGCGTCGTCGCCGTGGACCGGGCGGCCCCATTCGTCGTCGTGGTACGCCACGTACTCCTCGGTGGACAGGCCCCAGGGGCAGCGCAGGCCGCCGTCCGGACCCGCGAGCGCGCCGGTCGCGGCGCTCACTTCTCGCCCCCCTTGTCCTCGGGCTCGCGCGGTTCGTACTTCTCGAAGAGCGCCGGGCCCGCGACCGCCGTGGCCTGGGCGCCCGCCAGGGCCGCCTCCAGCTCGGCGATGCGGGCGTCGCGCTCGGCCAGCTCCGCGCCGAGGCGGCCGAGCACGTCGTCGACGTCGTCCATGTGATAGCCCCGCAGCGTCATCGGGAAGCGCACCGCGTCCACGTCCGCCCGGCGCAGCGGGCGGTCCAGGGGCAGCGGGTCGGTGAGGCGCTCGGGCGCGGCGTCGGGCAGGGCGCCGCTCTCGCCGCCGCCGACCACGGCGAGGGTCACCGCGCCGACCACCACGACGAGGGCGATGACCAGGAACAAGAACAAGACCATGTCGTCAGGCCCCCACACTCGACTGCCCGTGCTGAAAGTGTCACTGAAACCGCTGCTGAAACTGTCTGGGTCCGATCGTGCCATGTGCCTGTGACAGTTAAGGTCGCAGGCGGCCGAACCGCGACAAGGACCCAGGAGGGCCACAGGGGATGCTCAGGCTTGGCAGGCGCGAGTTCGACGCGCACGAGCCGGTGATCATGGCGATCGTCAACCGGACCCCGGACTCCTTCTACGACCAGGGCGCCACGTTCCGCGACGAGCCCGCGCTGGCCCGCGTGGAGCAGGCGGTGGCCGAGGGCGCCGCGATCATCGACATCGGCGGGGTCAAGGCGGGGCCCGGCGAGGAGGTGACGGCCGAGGAGGAGGCGCGCCGCACGGTCGGCTTCGTGGCCGAGGTCCGCAAGAGGTTCCCCGACGTGGTGATCAGCGTCGACACCTGGCGGCACGATGTCGGTGAGGCGGTCTGCGAGGCCGGTGCCGATCTCCTCAACGACGCGTGGGGCGGCGTCGACCCGAGGCTCGCGGAGGTCGCCGCGCGGTACGGGGTGGGCCTGGTGTGCACGCACGCGGGTGGCGCCGAGCCCCGGACGCGGCCGCATCGCGTCACGTACGAGGATGTGATGGCCGACATCCTGCGGGTGACGGTGGGCCTCGCCGAGCGCGCGGTCGCACTGGGCGTGCCGCGCGAATCGGTCCTCATCGACCCGGGCCACGACTTCGGCAAGAACACCCGGCACAGCCTGGAGGCGACGCGCAGGCTCGGCGAGATGGTGGAGACGGGCTGGCCGGTGCTCGTCTCCCTCTCCAACAAGGACTTCGTGGGCGAGACGCTGGACAAGCCGGTCAAGGAGCGCGTACTCGGCACGCTGGCGACGACGGCGGTCTCGGCGTGGTTGGGCGCGCAGGTCTACCGCGTACACGAGATCGCGCAGACCCGTCAGATCCTGGACATGGTGGCGACGATCGCGGGTCATCGGGAACCCGCCGTGGCGCGGCGGGGGCTGGCGTGACCTAGCCCCCGCGCGCGGGGCGTTACTTGCCGACCTCCTTGGTCACCAGGGAGATCGCCTCGTCGACGTCGTCGGTGACGTGGAACAGGAGCAGGTCCGCCTCGGAGGCCTTGCCCTGGGCGATGACCGTGTTCTTCAGCCAGTCGATCAGGCCGTTCCAGTACCGCGAGCCGAAGAGGACGATCGGGAAGCGCGTGACCTTGCGGGTCTGTACGAGGGTGAGCGCCTCGAAGAGTTCGTCCAGGGTGCCGAGGCCGCCGGGCAGTACCACGAACCCCTGCGCGTACTTCACGAACATCGTCTTGCGGACGAAGAAGTAGCGGAAGTTCACGCCGATGTCGACGTAAGGGTTCAGGCCCTGCTCGAAGGGCAGCTCGATGCCGAGGCCGACCGAGGTGCCCTTCGCCTCGACGGCTCCCTGGTTGGCGGCCTGCATCGCGCCGGGCCCGCCGCCCGTGATCACGGCGAAACCGGCCTCCACGAGCGCCTTGCCGATCGCGACCCCCGCCGCGTACTCCGGCGAGTCCACGGCGGTACGCGCCGAGCCGAAGACGCTGATCGCGGGCGGGAGTTCCGCGAGGGTGCCGAACCCCTCGATGAACTCGGACTGGATGCGCAGCACCCGCCAGGGGTCGGTGTGCACCCACTCGGAAGGACCGTCGGAGTCGAGGAGACGCTGATCGGTGGTGCCTGCCTGGACCTTGTCGCGCCGGCGCAGCACCGGGCCGAGCCGCTGCTCCTCAGGACGCTTCCCGGCAGCGGGGTCACCACTGTCTGTGCCGGCATCGGGGTTGGTCATCGTCTGCTCCCTCCACGCGTACGTGCCTCACAGCGTAGGTCTACGAAGACGTCAGCCAGGCCCGCAGCCGCTCCTCCGCCTCCGGGATCAGCGACGCCTTCACCCGCTCGTCGATCTTGTGTGCGAGCAGCGGGTCGCCGGGGCTGAAGTTCACCGCGGGCACGCCGAGCGCGCTGAAGCGGGAGACGTCCGTCCAGCCGAACTTGGGGCGGGCCTCGCCGCCGACGGCCGCCATGAACGCGGCGGCGGCCGGATGGGTGAGGCCGGGGCGGGCCGCGCCCGTGTGGTCGTCGACGATGAACTCGTCGACGCCGCAGTCGGCGAAGTAGTCGCGCACGAAGGCGACGGCTTCCTCCTCGGTGCGGTCGGGCGCGTAGCGGAAGTTGACGGTGACGGTGCACTCGTCGGGGATGACGTTGGTGGCGACGCCGCCCTCGATGCGTACGGCGTTGAGGCCCTCGTGGAACTGGAGGCCCTCGACGACCGGCTTGCGCGGCTCGTACGCGGCGAGCTTGTTCAGGATCGGGGTGGCCGCGTGGATGGCGTTGGCGCCCATCCACGCGCGCGCGGAGTGCGCCCGCACCCCCTTGGTGCGCAGCAGCACCCGCAGCGTGCCCTGGCAGCCGCCCTCGACCTGGCCGTCGGTCGGCTCCAGGAGGACCGCGAAGTCGCCCGCCAGCCAGTCGGGGTGGGCCTCGGCGATGTGGCCGAGGCCGTTGAGGTGGGCGGCGACCTCCTCGTTGTCGTAGAAGACGAAGGTGAGGTCGCGGTTGGGCTCGGTCACGGTCTGCGCGATGCGCAGCTGGACGGCGACGCCCGACTTCATGTCACAGGTGCCGCAGCCCCACAGGACGCCGTCCTCGTCGAGCCGGGAGGGCACATTGGGAGGGTTGTCGGCGATCGGCACCGTGTCGATGTGCCCGGCGAGGACGACCCGCTCGGCGCGGCCGAGGTTCGTGCGGGCCACCACGTTGTTGCCGTGGCGGTCGACGGTGAGGTGCGAAAGGCCGCGCAGGGCCGTCTCGATGGCGTCGGCGAGGTCCTTCTCCGAGCCGCTCGGGGAGGGGAAGTCGACGAGCCGGGCGGTCAGCTCGGCGGCGTCCAGCGTGAGGTCAAGCGGGGTCTGAGGCATGCGGAAGACCCTAACGCCGACCGCGCTCCCCGGGGCGCGTCGGCCGTCGGTGGGCTCCAGTACCTTGGACGCGTGCCTGAGCCCCCCACCTTCCTCCTCCGGCGCGGCCGTCTCCCCCGTCGCACGGTCGCGGTCCTCGTGCTGCTCGCCGTCGTGGGGTATGTGGCGGTGCAGTACGTCTACGGGGACAGGCCCTCGCCGCGGTGCACGGTGGTGTCGGCGAACGACGACGGCGCGTCGTACGAGTTCACGGCGGAGCAGGCGCGGAACGCCGCGACGGTCGCCGCCGTCGGCACCTCGCGCGGCATGCCCGAGCGCGCGGTGACCATCGCCCTGGCGACCGCCCTCCAGGAGTCGGGGCTGCGCAACATCCGGCACGGCGACCGGGATTCGCTCGGCCTCTTCCAGCAGCGCCCCACGCAGGGCTGGGGCGACGAGCGCCAGATCATGGACCCGGCGTACTCGGCGGCCCGGTTCTACGAGCATCTGGCCGAGGTCCCCGGCTATTCGCGGCTGCCGCTGACGGTCGCCGCCCAGCGGGTGCAGCGCAGCGGCTATCCGCAGGCGTACGCCAAGCACGAGCCGGACGCCGTGCTGCTCGCCGCCGCGCTCACCGGCCGCGCGCCCGCCGCCCTCAGCTGTGAGGGCCGCGCCGGCACGGAGCCCGGTGGCCCGGCGCGGGTGCGGGCCGCGCTGGTGCGCGACTTCGGCCGCGAGGTGCGTCCGGAGGGGGCCCGGGGGCGGACGGTGACGGTCCCGGTGCCCGCCACGGCCGCCGCGGCGGGCAGGGCTCCGCGGCGCGGCTGGGAGCTGGCGCACTGGGCGGTGGCGCAGTCCTCGGCGCTGCGCGTCGAGCGCGTCTCGTACGGGGGGTGGGAGTGGCG